>CALMPX010000041.1 GCA_937871355.1 uncultured Bdellovibrio sp. | reverse complement strand
TAAGCAAGACATCACTGTGTTTTTCAATGGAGGACCCGGAGGTTCTAGCCAGGGAACAGCTGGTCGATATGCAAAAATGCAAAAGGAAGATCCAGAAAAAAACAAAGTTAACTTTTTATTTATAGATCAACGTGGAACAGGTTGTTCAGATCCATTTCCTCAAGGAACTAGCAAAGACATTGTTGAAAGACTTCGTCATTACGGATCAACCGGAATAGTGTCTGATGCTGAGTTAATTCGTAAAAAATTACTAGGTGGTCAGAAATGGAGAGTTTTTGGTCATAGTTACGGAGCTTGGATTGCTCATCGATATGTTTTAATGGCCCCGCAGTCATTAACAAAAGTGTATGCGAATGCAGGTGTAATTATTGAAAACCAGACAGAATATATGGCCGCTCGAATTACTTCTTCACAGCGAGTATTAAAAGAATACTTTAAAATTTATCCGAAAGATGAAGTTAAGCTGCAAACTTTAAAAAAATATTTAGATGATAAACCCTGTATGGAGATTAAAGGGGCCCAGTACTGTGGGCATGAAATCGACGGCGTGTTACTTAATTACCTTAAATTTAAACCGTTTTGGCAGAATATAAATGAAGATTTAAATTTGGCCGTCGATGATAATCTTAATATCAATTTAGAAAAAATTAAGGGTACCGTTGAATGGTATTTATCTGAAGATACCAGTAATCCATATACACAATTTGTAGCTACAGCACTGGCTTATTTAGATGTTAATAGTATTTATCTCATTCCAGGAATTGGCGGGGATGATCGAGACTGCGATCATGTTTATGCCTACTTAAGAGAAAAAGGATACAAGCCAGAAACATTTATGATTAATGAATGTCAGAATTACTCGCACATATATAATGATGGATCCATCGGAAAAAGAGTTCCCGTAGATTATTCAGTTATATTAGAAGTTCCTCATGATCGTATGGATATGCAAAAGTTTAAAGAAACTTTGATTAAAAATCCACAAATTGAATTCTTTTTATACTCAGGTGAAGTAGATCCTGTAGTTCCGGTTGAAATTATTAAACCTGAAGTTGATTACATAGGTGATTTGAAAAATTTTAACTACACAAGCTTTCCAGATGTGGCTCATGACGGGTACTTTACTCAAGACCAAATTTGGAAAGATTTGTTGAAAAATTAAATTCGGCAATTCTTTAATGCATAAGCCGATTTATTTGATTATAACTTTGCAAAAAACTCTCTTTAGGAGAGTTTTTTGCGTTTTATCTATGTATTGAATACGACCTTTTAAGGGTTCTATTGCAAATATTGTCTCAATGTAAGACAAATAGACAGATTAAAACATTAAAGCTCATCAAGAACTTCATAAAACGGTTATGGAATTGCAATACAGGTAAGCTGTAGCTATTTTTACAAGCGGGAGTTTTTATGCGAACAAAAATTTTATTGTGTCTACTGATGTTATCCAGCTGTCATCAAGGTTCTAAATCAGCAGATACCACGAAGAATCCTATTGTTGCTCAAACTGGTACCACTCCTGATTCGGTTCCGGAAGCAATAAAAAATGAAATTATTGAAAAAAGCTTTCAGCAAAGAATTGATCATTTTGATAAGAAATCTAAGATGTTTAATCAAAGACTTTGGATATCAAAATCTTTTGCCAAAAGTAGTGATGCGCCTACTTTGGTTCTCTTATGCGCAGAACATGTATGTGGCGAATCTTATATAACTGATTATTTAGATAAATTAGCTCTGCCAACAGGGGCAAATCAAGTCGCCATCGAGCATAGATACTATGGAAAAAGCCAGCCGTTTGCTGATCTGAGCACAAAAAGTTTAAAATATTTACAAGTTAAGCAAGCTTTAGCCGATACAGCTTTAATTTTAAAATACTTACGTAAATCAGAAAAGCTTAGCGGTCCATTTATTGTTATTGGACTTTCTTATGGAGGCGACCTAGCTGCTAAAATGCGAGTGGCCTATCCTTCTTTAGTGGACGGAGCCTGGTCCTCATCAGGTCAAACAAAATATATTCCTGATTATCAGGCCTATGATATAAACATGACTCAAACGATGGGAGCTAGCTGTGCTCAATCATTGAGAGATGTTACGGCTAAAATTGAAAATATTGTCGATAATGATCCTGAACAATTTAAACTACTTCGAGAAAAATATTTTGTTCCAAACATGACCCATAAAGCTGATTTTTTATTTGGACTTGTAGATGTTGCCGCTGCCGCTGTTCAATATAATGAGGCTAGTGTGTTATGTGATGTATTTAAAGGTGGAGATATTATTGAAGAATTTGGAAGTTTTGTTAAACGAATTCATGATGAGTGGCCATACAAGATGGATTCCTATGGATTTGGAGCTTTCTCTGATATTAGTTCAAGCGGACCGAATGCGTCGATTCGAGCATTTTTTTATCAGCAGTGTTCTGAACTCGGTTTATTTCAAACGGCCGCTAAAGATAAAGCTTTGTCGGTACGATCAGCGCGCCTAGATCTTAATTATATGATTGATGGCTGTGAACGTATGTTTGGACGAAAGTTTGATTTAGCTAAAATTTCTGAAAATTATAATAAAATTTACCATAATCGCCTTATCCAAGAAAATGGCCCATCAAATATATATTTTGTTTCTGGCGACTTAGATCCATTTATGTCGGCTTCAATTAATCCAACCACTGGAAATATCACAAATAAAAATATCGTAGCTGTCAGTATTAAAGATGGGGCTCATTGCTCTGAATTAAGTAAATACGTTGACGAAAAGTCCCCTCAAAGTTTTAAAGATGCAAAGGCTCAAGGAATTGAACTTATTAAAAAATGGGTTTCAGAGGTCAAAAAATAGTTATTTATTTGATTAAACTCTGCAAAAAACTCTTTTGGAGAGTTTTTTGCGTTTTATCTGTGTATTGAAATACTACCTTTAAATTCAAATTAAGTACAAAAAGCGGCGCCTGTATAATCTCTAAACGATACACTTTCCTGTAATCCCTTTAAATTGCATCTGGCAGTCAAATCAATTGGCGTATGAAGTGCTCTACTTACTATTATTGAATAGAGGAGTTTTTATGAAAAGATCATTAGGTCTATTATCTGTAGCAGTTATATCGACTTTAACGTTGACCGGTTGTCCAGGCGGCAATGGGTCCAATAGTAATACACCTGTTGGTGTGGCTAACGGGCAAATTAATTCCGTTCCTAATGAGTCATGTAATGTGCAACCTAATTATTATACCTGCACACAAACATTAAATGGCTTAGCGCTGAATACGGCGTCTGTATCGTTTGCGACACAGCAGGATTTCTGTGCTAAAATTAATGATAACTATTCCAACACCAATAAAGATTTAGCTCGTGGGCTCGTTGTTGCGATGCAAACGCGTCAGCAATTGTATACTCAACGTTGTCAAAATACGGGTGGATTGCCAACTATACCCAATAACCCAGGGCAAACGACTATGGCTTTAAAAACTTTTACCTGCCAGTTACAAGTAAAAAAAGGTGATTCTGTTTATGCCGGTGAAGCACAACAGTTTTCTTTACCAGCCACAGGTGGTCGAGTAAATCTATTTGCCAACGCGATGAAAACTAAAACAACCGGTGACATTTTCCGTTTCACTCGTACTTATATGGTTCGTTTAGCTAATGTGGTGATGGAGTACTCTCCAGCCTTATCGGCTAACCCAGCTTCGATGGATCAAATTAAAATGTCAGTGGCTGGTATCGACGGTGATATCTCTGCCAGTGTATCCGGATTTGCGGGTTCTGAGAATAAAATTTCTATTACTCCACAGGAGACTGATAGCGATCAAACAGAAGTTATAGCGACTTGTTCGAGTTCAGATGCTAAAGCTATGGGTCTAGTTAAATCGACAGGCGCTTACCAATGTATTGGGACTGAAAGAGCCGATGGACGAACAACTGCAATTAATTATGTCAATCAAGTTTCAGATGTTGTTGCCAGTGGCATCTCAATTACTAACTCTGTTTTCGTTCAAGGTACTGAGGGAGCTCAGTTGGGTACTACAGGTCTGGTGACTTTCTCTCAAGCGACGAACCGCTATGATGACTCAACAGTAGCTTTAAGCTCGAATCTTTCTTCGGCGACTTCAATTTCAATTGAAAAATTGAGTTACTCTTTAAAAGTAAAGTGCCAGCCCAAGTAATTTCGAAAATATTTTCTCTCTAAAATCAAAAAACTTCAGAATCGACACAAGTCAGAGGATGGCTTGTGTCGGTTTGCGTTAAATATCTGTATTGACCCAAAAATTTTAAATTTCTAGAATTACATAGAGCATATGTATTAATTTACCAAGGTTGGTTTAATGGGAATTTTCGACAAATTTCAAGATTATTTTTCAAACGATATCGCAATCGATTTAGGCACGGCGAATACATTGGTTTATGCCAAAGGACGCGGGATCATTTTAGATGAACCTTCAGTTGTTGCTGTTCAAAAAAATTATCGTGGCGTTCAAAATCGTGTATTAGCCGTTGGAAAAGAAGCTAAAGAAATGCTCGGTCGTACTCCTGGAAGTATCGTGGCTATTCGTCCCATCAAAGACGGAGTTATCGCCGACTTCGAAGTGACGTCGGCGATGTTAGGTTATTTTATTAAAAAATCAATCGGCGAGAAAAAATCTTTTGTTCGTCCTCGTATTATTATTTGCGTTCCTTACGGCATCACACAAGTTGAAAAACGAGCCGTCAAAGAAGCGGCGCAAGCGGCCGGTGCTCGCGAAGTTCATCTCATTGAAGAACCTATGGCCGCAGCTATAGGAGCAGGTCTTCCTATCACAGAACCTTCTGGAAACATGGTTGTAGATATGGGCGGAGGAACAACCGGAGTCGCCGTTATTTCTTTGGGCGGCATCGTTTATTGTAAATCGATTAAAGTGGCTGGTGATAAATTAGATGAAGCGATCGTCAATTATGTTCGTCGTCAGTTTAATCTTTTGATCGGCGAACGTACGGCGGAAATGATTAAAATTAAAATCGGCAATGCTTATCCACTTGAAGTGGAACGGACAATGGAAGTGAAAGGGCGCGATCTTGTCGCCGGCGCGCCTAAAACAATTGAAATCACAAGTTCACAAATCAATGATGCGCTTATGGATCCACTATCTGAAATCGTTGATGCCGTTCGAGTCGCTTTAGAAAAAACTCCACCAGAATTAGCTTCAGATATCGTCGATAATGGTATCGTTTTAACAGGTGGTGGAGCTTTATTAACAAATCTTGATATTCTTCTGCGTGAACGCACCGGTCTTCCTGTTTCTATCGCGGAAGAGCCGTTAACCTGTGTTGTGATGGGTTCTGGAAAAGTTTTAGATCAATTGGATTTATTAGGCCAATTAACCATCGATTAATTTGAATGAATAAATTTGGATCAAATAAAGTTAAGTATCGCTCAGTTAGGTCGATACTGATTATTTGGTTCCTTATTTTTTCTATTATACCGCTCCTATTCATGGGTTGGTATTTCCTCTTTAAATTTGAAAAAGCTCTAGAAAACGAAGTGGTTCAGCGTCTTAAAAATAATGGACGTGAAATTGATACGATTATTTCAGATTACTATTCAGATCTTTACGATACTCGTGACGAGTTATTACTTAAACCAGATGTCATGAGCTATTTCACGACTCAAAATGTTGAAAATTTTAAAAGTTACAGTAATTCATGGTTACAAAAAAGCGTCGGAGCCGTTTCTTTTTATACAAAAGAGGGCCAACTTATCCTGAGTGCGTTTAAAGATGAAAAAAAATCGATCCGCTATTTCAGTCTCAATAATGAAAAAGTTCAGCTGAATGATCGCTATTTAAAATACTTAAATGATAAAAATGATATCGCCTTTGTTGATCCGAACAAAGGTAAGCTGACCTTGATATTGTTTTCCAAAGTTATTTCAAAACCAAGCTTATCTCAAACGACACCTAAATTGATCGGCTATGTTGAGCAATCAATTGATTTGAGTGATGAGTTTTTACAAAAAATTAAATCAAAACTTAAAATCGAAAGTCTTTTATTGTCTGAGGCTGGAGCCGCTCCATCAGGGGTCATCGGAGAAAAGCCAAAGCTCAACTTAGTGATTTCGAGCAAGGCTTACTTTAAACACATTTCAATCCCGAGTAGTGCCTCGATTGATCAGCTGATTAATTTCGAAACGCAAGAACAGCGTTATGGATTCATCCTGTATCCAGTTTCGTGGGGGCGTTCAAAGTTCTATATTGGGCTTGGGGATGTTCGGCAAGATTCCGAGGCTTTGCTAAATAACATTCGATTCGCTTTTATATCAGTGATTTCAGTTGTAGCCGTTCTTTTGTTCATCACTATATTGTTAACCACAAATTGGTTCTTGAAGCCGGTTAATAAATTAATCAATGGATTGCGAGCTTTCGATTCTTCAGAACAAATTTTACAAATTCCAGTAACGAATCAAACTGAAGTCGGCTTACTGACTCAAGCCTTTAATGAAATGAGTTACAAGATTTATCGAACACGAGCCGATTTGAAGAAAAAAATCAAAGAACTCGAAATTGCGAATACCGAACTTAAAGAAGCTCAAACAAAATTAGTTCACTCAGCAAAAATGACCAGTCTCGGTCAGTTGGTGGCCGGAGTGGCGCATGAGTTGAATAATCCAATTGGTTTTATCTTTAGCAATACGGCTCATTTAAAAGAATACTCGGATAAATTATTTGAATTGATTGATTTGACCGAGAAGCATCCTGAGCAGATGCAAAGCAAAAAAGTTGAAATCGAGTATGACTATATAAAGAACGATCTTCCGCGACTCATTAAATCCTGCCAAGATGGCGCTCAAAGAACCCGTGACATCGTCTTAGGCTTAAGAAATTTCTCGCGACTCGAAGAGGCGCAATTAAAAGAAATTGATATTAAAGAATCATTAACGACAACACTTGAATTGCTTTCAGGCGAAATTAAAAATCGTATTCAGATTCATACGCAGTTTGATCCGCTACCGAAAGTCCTGTGTTTCGCTTCACAGATCAATCAAGTTTTTATGAATATACTTTCTAATGCGGTTCAAGCCGTTCAAGGTCAGGGACAAATTTGGATCACCGCTATTCCGTTAAAAGTTGGAAATGGTCAAATCGGCAAAATTCAAATTTCTATTCAAGATAGTGGGATTGGAATGGATCCGCAAACGTTAGAAAAAATCTTTGAACCGTTCTTTACTACCAAGGGTGTTGGTCAAGGAACAGGTTTAGGTTTAAGTATTTCTTATGGTATCATCCAAAACCACGGCGGAGAAATTCACGCGCGCTCACAGAAAAATGTTGGCACCGAATTCACAGTTATTCTTCCGGTTAAACCGCTTCAGGAAAAAAACGCCCGAACATAAATGACAATTTTCGGTATCAAAAAATAATTTTAACCGGAAATTTCACGTAAAAAATCAAAATTTATAAATTTTGCTGAAAACATATTCACAATATTAATATCAGTTATAAATTTCAGTGACGTTTTGTCACTTAATTTATTTGGCCAGGGCATTGCAATCAAGGAAGTCATCGCAGACAAGTTGTCTTCGTAAACAAAAAACACAAAGGGGAATTTCATGAGCATTTTTAAATCAATGGTTGCTGTATCTGCAATAGTAATGGCTTCATTGTCAGCTGAAGCGCAAATTAGTTTAGGTCAGCCAGCTTACGGTGGTACAGGATGTCCGGCGGGATCTGCATCGGCGACTTTAACTCCAGATGGTTCAGTTTTGTCTGTATTATTCGATCAGTTTTATGCTGAAGCGGGAAATACAACAGCTCGTCGTATTGATCGTAAAAATTGTAGCTTAAGAATTCCAGTTAACGTAGCTAACGGATATCAAGTGGCTTTATTAGCTTTTGACTACCGTGGTTTCGCAGCCGTTCCAAACGGAGGAATGGCAGTTCTTGATGCCTCTTACTCTTATATCGGTCAACCATTCCCAGTTCGTTTTTCTAAAGCATTCCGTGGAGGTTACAACAGTAATTACAGCGTAACAAATGAATTAGTTTCTACGACATTAACTTGGTCACCATGTGGACGCCAAGTGATGTTAGAAGCGAGCGTTTCCGCTCGTACAACTGCACCAAGTAACATGCAACAAACAATGTTAGCAGTTGATTCTGTCGACGTACAAGCTGGTATTCTTTACTCAGTTCGTTTCCAACGTTGTAAATAATTTGTTGTAGACATTTAAATTGTTAAATAAAAAAGGCTTGGTTTCCCAAGCCTTTTTTTATTTCGGTTAATTCGAAAAATATTTTGTCACTACCTCATTGGCTATGCGATTGCATGAATTGTTTACATGCGCCGACAAAAAAGTCAGCCACCAAAACACAAAGGGAGTTTTCATGAATTTTAAATCAATACTTATTGTATCTGCGATTGTTATGTCGTCACTTGCAGCGCAAGCTCAAATCACTTTAGGTCAACCCGCTTACGGAGGTACAGGATGCCCGGGAGGTTCTGCGGCTGTAGCGTTAACTGATGATGGTTCTATATTATCTATTCTTTTTGATCAGTTTACAGCCGAATCAGGAAATACAACAGGTCGTCGTATTGATCGCAAAGCTTGTAACTTAAGAATTCCAGTGAATGTGGCTCAAGGTTTTCAAGTAGCATTATTAGCTTTTGATTATCGTGGCTTCGTGGCCGTTCCTTACGGTGCTACGGCCATTTTTGATGCAACTTATTCCTATGTAGGTGGTAAAGATAATCGCTATTCGAAAACTTTCCGCGGTGGTATTGCTGATAGTTATAGTTTGAGAAATGAATTAATCGCACCATCACTGGTTTGGTCACCATGTGGTAAGCAAGCTATGTTAGCTGTGAATAGTAGCGTTCGAACGATCTCAAACAATTCTATGCAACAAACAATGTTGTCAGTCGATTCTTTAGATATTACGTCAGGCTTGTTGTATCAAGTTCAATGGAGACGTTGCAGTTTATAATTCTTGATCATTTTAAATTGTGAAAAAAAAGGCTTGGGAAACCAAGCCTTTTTTATGATCGAAATTTTAATTTAAAGATTACGGATTAAAACTTTGATTGTTATTTGGTAGCGGTAAGCTTGGAGTTTCATCTTCTTGAGATGATCCAGGTAACACAGTCGCTTTTTCTGCTACAACTTTAGAAGTTGTATCAACGTTCGTGCGGGCTGCATTGGCTACGCGGTTTTCTAAGTTTTGTTTTAAATCATCAGTCGACGTTCTTTCAACATGCACATGAACAGTGGCTTGCTTAGTCATGTAGTCGATAGGGAAGGCGCCTAATTTAGCTAAAAAGCTAGAGATGCTTCCGTTTCCATGTTGAATAATTTCTCTTAAAGTGAAAAGAGGAGCGTATTGAGAAGCTTTCTTTTCAGATTCAAAAATAATTTGAGTTAGCGTCGCGCCAGTAATGTCATTTTTAGACTTATTGTCGATGACCATAACTTCTTCATTACTGCGGATCATCTTAGCTATGTCGTCCAAAGTAACGTAGCAGCTCTGCTGTGTATCGTATAGTTTACGATTTTGATATCTCTTGATGATTTTAACTTTTGCTGTCGGTTTAGTGTTCAAATTATCCATTTGATTCATCACAAGGGCCTCCATGTTGAGTTAACAGTTCCAGGGCAACGTAGTCCCGGTGTCACTCTATGTCAAGCGTTCCCACAGCGGTTTTATTGACGAAAACTCAACATTTTTTTATTTCCCAAAGTCATTGATCTATCAATTAAATAGTTACTATAATATTCATATATATCATATAGTTATAAATATAAATTTTTTAAACAGTTTCATCAAGAGCCACCAATAAGACAAACGAAATTCAAGTATAAATATTGGTTATAGTCCAGAAAAGGGACAATTGCTTCAATAATAATCACTCTAGACTTTAGCAAATAAGACTCTCCAGCCGATAGGAAATACATAGAAGCATAAGGTGGCACTATGGATAGTTTCGGTGGTAAAGCTCAAAACGTAATTAATATCTTAGGGTTTTGTTTTCTTTCAGGATGCGTATCAAAACCCTATCCCTATTTCGATTCAGCAATAAATGATCACAATCGAGCGCCAAGTTCAGTGGCCTTGCCGGCAGATGAAACAATACAGACCGCTGCGTCCGATAAAGTGAATCAACAAGCCAAGTTAGATTACTTATTTTTAACAGCAGAGATGAGCGCTCTTGAAGGTCAGAATGCGGAAGCTATTTCAAGACTGGAAGCGGCTTACGAACTCGATCCTCAATCGACTCTCATTCTTTACAAGCTCGCAATGGAAAATTATCGCGCCAGTAAAAGCGATGAAGCGCTCAAGTGGATTGATAAAGCTTTAACTCTCAAACCAAATCAAAAAGATCTGAATATTTTGGCGGCCAGCCTCTATTCATCAAACAAGCAATACCAAAAATCGGAAGCGATTTACAAAAAGTTGATTGCTCAAGATAAAACAGATCCAGATGCTTATTTGTACTTAGCAGCTATTTATTCAGAACAAAAAAGATATGACGAAGCGATTCGCTATTTTACAAAGTTAACAAAATTTAAAAACTATGAACAAAAGCATTTGGCCTATTATTATGGGGCGCGTACAAAATTTGAAGCAAACAGAGTTAAATATTTCAACGAAATTAAATCAGACTTACGTCTGAGCTTAAAAGAAAAACCAGAATATCTTGAAGCCTTGCAGTTTTTAGGTCAGTTAATTGAAAAAACGGAAGGTAAGAAAAAAGTATTTGCGTTCTATGCTGAGCACCAAAAGAAATTCGGACCCATTCCACGTTTAGCCGAAGTGCTATCTCAGTATTATTTAGAAGCAGGTGATTATGACAAAGCGTACACTCAATTAGAAATTGTTGAATCTTCAACACAAGACCCGATTCAAGTTAAGTTGAAGTTAGCCCTTATTTTGATTGATAAAAAAATGTATGACAGAGCGTTAATTCGCTTAGAAGAGTTAAATGAATTAGTTCCTGAGTCAGATAAAGTAAAGTTTTACTTAGCCTCTTTATATCAAGAGACTAAGAAATTCGACTTGGCGATTAAATCTTATTTAGAAATCCAAGTTTCGAGTAAACATTATGAAGACGCAATTAAGAATGCGGCAACTTTGCAAAAAGACGGTGGTCAGCCGGCCAAAGCTTTAGATTTATTAAAACAGTTAGCTCAAGATAAACCTGAAAATGTCATGAATCATATTGCTTACGCTCAATTCTTAGAAGATGCGAAGCAATACGACGAGGCCCTCTCCGTTTTGAATTTGGCTCATGCTAAATTTCCTAAGGAAGCTCAAGTCGAATATTTTATTGGAACCATGTTTGATAAGAAAAATGATAAGACGTCGATGTTTGAGCACATGCACAAAGCTGTCGAACTCGATGCTAACTTTGCGCTGGCTTTAAATTACATCGCTTATTCAATGATGGAA
>CALMPX010000040.1 GCA_937871355.1 uncultured Bdellovibrio sp. | reverse complement strand
TTGCAAAGCTCGTCCGCGAGTTCCAGCTGCTTGAAATCCGGCGAGTATAACGGTGGTCGTTGGTTTGGATACAAAAGCTTTGAGATGATGAATAATGCGGCCACCAGTAGCCATTCCGCTGGCGGAAATAATAATCATGGGTGTTGTTTTTTCATTCAATGCTTTAGACTCTTCGACAGTTTTAATATATTGAACGGCCTCGCCTAATTCTTTACATTGGAGCGCAGAAAGTTTGTGAAGTGATTTAAATTTATCGAATAAATTTGTAACATTGATAGCCATTGGACTATTGAGGTATATGGGTATATCCGGGATGCGCCCTGATTTCTTTAATTCTGCAAGGCAATGCATCAAAGATTGTGCTCTTCCAACTGCAAATGCGGGGATTAAAATGACGCCTTTTTTTAGTTGAGCTTCATTGATAACATTCTCAAGATCTTTTGTGGGATCAGTAGGTTCATGGAGTTTATTCCCGTAAGTAGATTCGACAACGAGGTAATGAACTTGGGGCATTTTCACAGGTGGATAAAGAATAGAATCATTACTGCGCCCGAGATCGCCCGAAAAGCCTATCTTAATATGATTAACTTCAATGATCACACTAGACGCTCCTAAAATATGACCGGCATATTTAAAAGTTGATCGTATTTCTTGAGTGACCTCAAAGGATTCATCAAAATTTTTAGGAACAAATTGTTCTAAGGCAAGTTCAGCCTCTTTTTGTGTAAATAATGGCAATGCAGGAGAGTGCTTTGATATTTTTTTTCGTTTAAGCCATTCAGCTTCTTCTTCTTGAAGATGTCCAGCATCCATTAGTAAAATTTTGCAAAGCTCTAGTGTGGCGTGGGTACAAAAAATTTTACCTTTAAATCCTTTGGTGACTAACCTTGGAATATATCCTGAATGATCAATATGTGCATGTGTGAGTACAATAGCTTCAATTTTCGTGGGATCAATTGGAAATTGATCCCAGTTTTGAAGGCGCAGTTCTTTCAATCCTTGAAAGAGACCGCAATCAATCAATATATTGTTTTCTCTATTTGTTAAAAGATACTTGGATCCAGTAACGGTGCCTGATGCACCTAGGAAGCGGAGTCTTAAAGAGCCTTGAGTTCCGGTTGTGCTATGTATTGAATCTGAAATATTAGCTACCATTAAAAATCCTTTTTAGTAAATAAATCTAAATATTCTGCATATCCGTTTTCTTTAAGTTTTTCCTTAGGAATAAATTTTAATGCTGCGGAATTAATACAGTATCGTAGACCACCTTTGTCTTTGGGTCCATCATCAAACACATGTCCTAAATGCGAGTCTCCGCCTTGGCTGCGCACTTCGGTGCGTTCCATGCCACCTTCTTTATCAGGCTTGGTCTTCACATTTTTATCTTTAATGGGTTTAGTAAAGCTCGGCCATCCAGAGCCCGAATCGTATTTATCTTTTGAACTAAATAAGGCTTCGCCTGAGACAACATCGACGTAAATTCCTTCGGCGTGATTATTCCAATATTCATTATCAAACGGTCGTTCCGTCCCGCAGCTTTGGGTCACATGGTATTGAAGGGGAGTTAGTTTCTTTTTAAGTTCTTCTTGTTTTTTATCCATAATGACTTCTTTCGTCTCTTTGTTTTTTTGAGCGGTGCAAGCTGTTGATATAATGAGTCCTAAAGTTAAAAGTGCATGCTTGATTATTCGCATAAAGACCTCATCTTTCACTCTACGTAATATAGCAATGATTTAATCTCATTGTATACAGATGACTAAAATAAACCAAAGTGTTATAATTTATCAAGATGAGACATTTTTTTTAAAGAAATTCATCAGCTTCGCCGAATAGATCATATAAAATTGGGGAGAAACTGATATGAAGTTTTTAAAAGCTATAGGCATTTTGCCAATCCTTATGATATTATTCGCAACAGGCTGCAGTTATTATAGTGAGTCAGTCGATTCCTCGGTGGCCCCGTCATTAGACCCACAAGATTTTAATTCTGGAATTGCTGGTCCTAGATCGCCGACAGGGCTTTGGAAAGTTTGCTATTCGATTCACAGTGCAGGTTTAGAAAATATTATTCTGCCCAATGTGAGTACCATGCAAGTTTTGTCGATTCCAGGAGATGGCACGTTAACGGCCACCTATACCACTTATGATAATGAAACCTGTTCAGGTAATCCCGCATCTGTTATATTGGCCGTGGGCCAATCAGCACCGGGGCCAGATTTACAAACTGTGACTCGTGATGATTATCGTTACACCGTCACAGGGATCCCGGCCGGTGTATTTTCTATACGGATGGAAAATGCGCCCGCGAGAAGTGTGAGCTTAATTTATGTAAACACCGACGGAAGCAAAATATGTGCTCAAGGTCAACCAGTGACTAATTGGATGGGACCGGGAGCTGCAGATTCTTCCGGTGATGTTCAATTCACGGATTGGACGAATTATTCATCGCACACAGAAATTATGAATTTCATAAATAATCCCACGGATATAAATCAATCCCAATGCTTTTATCGTAAAGAGTAATTTAAGAGATGTTTAATACTTGCTCGGAATAATAAAATACAACGAAGCTTTTGTTCCAACGGTTGATAGCGTTTTGTGAAAATTAATAATGAGATCATAATAGGCGCTGAGCTCTAGCGATAAGTGCTGTTTGGGCCAAGTTTTCTGTAAGCCGAAGATTCCGCCTACTAAAGGAAGCAGGCCTTGACCTTTGCCGCTGATGTCCTGATTCTTTAAGAGCAATCCACCGGCGCGGACACCAACAAAAAGTGGAGTTTTTGGAAGATGATAATTAAAGCTAGTTTGAAATTCGATAAAAAATTTTCGAGAATTTTCGAATTGATTTGTGATCATGTCAGCATCCACGTGAAATTTAAAATTTTTATGATTTTCGTTGATGTATCTTAAACCGATGCCTTGATAAAATATTTTAGTTCGAGGTAAGCCACCTAAAATCAAACCAATGGCGACGAGATGTTTATGCTGAGGCTTGCAAATCGTTTCATTTTTGACTTCGACTTGTGTTTCTTTGACATTTTCACTCATCATATTTTCTTGAATATTAAAATCATCATAGCTGCAATTTAAATCTTGCAATTCAGCATCATTTTTTAAATCAGTCTCTATTTCTGGATGTTCAGCAACAATCGTTGATAAGCTATCCGCGTAAGTAGTTGAAACTAAAAAAAGAGTTAAAAATAAAAAAGAAAAAACGCTTTTTAAATTATTCATAAATTCTCACCCAGTCTACATCAAAAGAGGCTCCGTCTGTACTTTCGTAATCATTGTTATAGAAGTGAAGACCTGTATTCAAAATAAGGTGCATCGGCATATCATACAAATTTAGAATCGGTTCAATATTGAGATCGCCAACCATAGCTCTTTCTCCGTCGTAAACAGTTAAAGTGTAGGTATTATCAATATATAATCTCACTGATTTTGGTTTGCCATTTTGAGCGGGAATTCGTTCTGCTCCGAAAATATGCCATTCGTTATTTTTTAAAGTGTACGTATTTTTAGTACTGGCCACGTCGACGCTAGGATATAGTTTTTGATCAGGGCTATTCCAATCGTGTACAGTTTGAAAAACTGTAGCGTCATTTGCATTTTTTCTTTTATTTTCCATCAGATCTATTTCGTTGATATCCCATGTTGAATTGTAATAGGGATTTCCATCTTGATGTGGTGAGGGCCACATCCAAACGGCAGGAAACATATTAGGATGATTGCTCATGCGAACTCGGGCTTCGACGCGACTGCCGACTTTAATATTTCGTCCAAGTGTTTTATCACCTTTGGAATTGGAATCCATTCCGCCAATTTCAAAAAGGCAGTCTTTATTGCTGATCACTGTATCGGTCGCACGCGTACAATTTGTTTGTCCAGTACGGTCTTTTCGGTATTTTGTTTTCAAGCGGAGAAAGCTCATGTCACTTTCATTTTTAATTTCGATTTGATTGGGATGCCAGGCCGAGCGATTGCTTGGATCATAGAAATTATAATCAGCGTATAATCTCCATTTGCATTTATTAAGCTTTGAGAGCTGTGCGATATCGGTATTACCAGGGCACGTTCCCGCATCGGCATTGAGTGTATTGGTCACACAAATAGGACTGCGCGAAAAGCAATCGGGATTATCGTTCGGTTCTTGGCCGTTGAATTCATCACTCCAAACTAAGTTTTGATAAGCACTGTTAGAAGGGCTTTGTCCGGATTTATCGTCTTGGATGAAAATATCATTGAGATCCGTTTTTTTACAACCGGCTATTAATATAAAGACAAAAATTAATTTATAAAAAGAATTTGGCATAACGCTTTCCTTTTTCTAAATAGGTAATCAATGACTTTTTAAGAATTTGTTTAGCTTTTAAATCCGTGGGATTTTTTCTAGAATTTTCTATTTTTAATTTAATATCGTCTAATGATTTGTAAAGAAAAGAATACAGTTTTACTTTTTCAAGAGAGTTTTTTTGTTCAATCAAGATGAAACGAAGACGATTAATGATTGAGTTATAGTTTAGCTCTGCAGGCAAGTTGGTTGATTTTAAATAGTGTTCTTCGTTAATTACTTTTGAGAGTCGACCTAGTAAACTCCAAGTCACTTGAATATTATGAAATAGAGATGATTGATTTTCTTGAGGTGCAGTGGCTGCTGTAGCTGCATAGGTGCTTGATAGGCCGATGCTGGAGCACAGGCTTAATATAATGAGATTAATAAAAAGACGAGTTATGAGTGACTTCACCATAATATATTCTAAAGCAACATAGAGACCACAAGAGCGCTTGATTTTATTAAAGAATTTCGAGCACGATGAGTTAATTATTTTACAGCTGTCGAACATATTTAGTCTTGATGAATCAGAATGAGACAGACATAAGGCGAAGTAAAAACTGTTCATCGTTTTAACGTTCGAGAAAATATTTCATGTTTCTGTTGAAAGCCGTCAACTGACGGCAAAATAGCTTACATTTTATTGAGTTTTATTGAATTAACTCTTTGCATCATATACTTTCTGAGGCATCAAAACATAAGGAGTATTTATGAAAAATTGGATATTGATTGCAGTCTTGTTTAGTTTGGGAACTCAGACAACTATGGCGCAGATGAAAGCCGGAGGATCAGTTGAACATAAATTGAGTTGTCGGCCAACAGATTCTAAAAATATTGTGTTAGGTGTGGGCTACAAAATGGTTTGCTCCACAGCCGCTTTAGCTCCGCAATACTCTCTTCGAAGTTGTGATCTCTATGAGACTGCCGTAGTGCCAAATGCTCAACCTCGTCTGATTAGTTTAGAAGAAAAAAAACAAACAGCAACTTCCGCTTTACTTGTTAATAAATACGAAAAAATTAAAGTTAAAGTGAAAAAATACCCTTTAGTCGCTCAGGTACAGATATCTAATGGATATGAATTGACCTGTTCTGAAAAATTAAAAGGTCCCATTGGCGGTGGAATGTCAGCAGGCAACTAATCATAATGAAGTCTGATCATTTATCCCTATTATTAGATTCAGAAAATTACCGTGCATTTTTGCAAAGTTATGTTCGAATCAAAAATATAAAAATGTCAGACTTCGCTCGTTTGGTCGGATGTAACAGAGGTTTTCCGGCCGATGTGGTTAATGGTCGAAGACGACTAACTGCAAAATCATATTCTGCTTTTGAGCAAGCGTTTAAATTACCGTTAGTCTACAAAAACTTTTTTCAATTATTAGTCGCCAAGGAAGAGTCGGATATCTTTCTAGATATCAATCGCTCAACCATCGATATTAAAATTCAAAATATTAAACAGCAAAAGCAAACAAATTTATCTAAAAAACATGAAACTCAAAAAGTGAGTGCTGAAGTACATTTTCAAAAAGTGCTAGAGCATCCTTTTTCGTTTTTAGTTTTTGCCGCACTGGGAGAGCCTGAAACTGGAGCTCTGAAGACAGAGATTCAGCGCCGAACTCGTCTAATGGATTCTCAGTTAGATAAAACTTTAAATTTGCTCAATCAGGCCGATCTGATTCAAATCGAAAATGATCGATATTTTCCTAAAGATCTACACGTATTTTTTCAGCTGAAAAATACTGATGTCATTTTATCTCATTTATTCAGTCAGGGTGCACGGGCAGCAGAAAAAAGATTAGCTCAGATCACGCCAAATTCCAGTGAAATGTTTTTTGTTTCGCAGTTCTGTATTCGTGAGAATCAAATGCCTCATTTCAAAAAAGAACTTAAAGAGCTGGTTTTAAAATTTGTCGATGACTCGATAGCGGATGATGGTGATCGGGTGGTGAAGCTGTTGACCGCTCTTCATTTTTGAACCTGTTTAGTTTTAAACATCAAATTAAATCCTAAAAAAGTATAAATTTATCATATTGAGACAGAATTTTTTTAAAGAAACTCCTAAGATACACCCTTGTTCAATTGATTTTGCAAATCGTCGATTCAACCATGTTTACATTCTTAAAACTCATAATTTTAAGACTGAAAATCTGTTCACAGCGTGTTCACACTTGTTCACAAAAGTTGAAATATACCGAAATTTAATGAAATAAATGATTCATTCATCAGTTTGGTTTTGTGTGATTTTAAGTACTTAGAACTATTGAACTTGCGGACCAAAGCTCCAATTCCTAGAACGGAATTTGGAGCGGGTGACGGGACTACCATAAGCAATGGAATTTGCTGACTTTTTAATTGTCATGTCATCAAAGAGCATCATGTCTATTATTAATGGTCATTTTTACATATACATAAAGTCTTGTTTTGACCATTTATAAATGACCAAAAAATTGACTTATGGGTATAAATATATGACCATAAGCACATGAAAAACGACAAAAAAAGACTTCACAGTCAAAGACTTATATTAGATGAAAAAATTGAAAATGCGCTGAAGCTTAAACCCTTGAAGAAGGGGTGGATCAAGTCAGTTCGGATGGCGCTTGGTATAACGACCAGACAATTGGCCGATTTAATGAAGGTAGGAAAAAACAGCGTTTCACAAATAGAGGCTGGCGAAGTTAAACAAAGTACTTCATTAAAAAGCCTATTCAAAGCGGCAGAGGCGATGGATTGCGAAGTGGTTTATATGGTAGTACCAAAATCGCAGTATAAATCATTTGACGATATTTTAGAAAAGAAAGCCGAAGCTTTAGCAAAGAGTATTGTTCAAGGCGTGTCCTATTCGATGAATCTTGAACAACAAGGCGTGAAAAAAACGACCACTGATAAGCAGATTAAGCAGCTCGCGCTAGAATTAAAACAAGATTTAGATCCAAGACTGTGGATTAAAAACAAATAACATGAAATTTCAACCTGAATATCCAAAAGGATCGACTCCGCTTGATCCGGATGAACTTAATGGATTGATTCCAGATGATATCATTACGCAAAGTGAACTTAATTTTTTAGAACAGCAAAATATTATCGAAGGTAAGAGCTGGGCTTTAAAATATCGAAAAGAAATTTTGGATGAATCTTTTGTAAGACTTCTGCACAAGCGCATGTATGGTGATGTGTGGGCGTGGAGCGGTCAATATAGAACGACTCAGAAGTCGATAGGAATTGATTCCTCACAAATATCGACGCAAGTTTTTATTTTAATGAAAGATGTTCAAACCTGGATTGAACACCAATCTTATAATTGGACTGAAATTTTAGCACACTTTCATCATAGGATTGTCTTTATTCATCCGTTTCCAAATGGTAATGGTCGTTACTCACGATTGCATACAGATTTGTTGGCAGCGAAGTATAATCAGCAGATTCCAACATGGGGAGCTGCATGTGTTAATGGGGACATTAATCAAGAGGGTGGGATTCGTGAGAGATACATTCAAGCGTTGAAGCAAGCCGATCAGAAGAAGTTTGATGAGTTGATTCATTTTTTGTATTTGTAACAGTTAAATAAGAGAGGTGAGTGTGTGCAATTTAAAAAAAATAGTTATAATTATAGTCCTAGTGACTTCAGCCTGTGCACAAAAAAATGAAAAGGGGAGTTCAGTGGATTTACGTTTTAATTCAAAATATAATATAAATAGAGATTTACAGAAAAATTTAAATTCAGCCGAACTTAATGAAGATATAGATTTTTTACTATATTCATTAGATCACGGCTACAGCGGTTCACTAAAACTGCCTCGTGGTGAGTTTGAAACATTAAAAAAAGAAATTAACTCTTTAAGAAATTTAAAAACAGTCGAACAGTTGGGAAATAGCTTAGCGAAGTCGTTTGTAAAAATATCTGATAATCATTTAGGCGTGTATTTTAAAAAGTCAGACAATACGAGAATTAATTTTAAAGAATCATTTATTGAACGACCTCAGGAAAATCTTATTGGTCCCAATTTAGCAGGAGATAAGATTTGGAAAGTAGATTCTAAGTTAATTGGTCATCAGCGAGTTTCATTGATTGGAATTACTCAGTTTCCAAATCCAAACTCTGAGTTGTGGAAAGGGTTTGAAGACAAAATTAGAAAAACTTTGAAACCTAATGATATCGTAATTTTAGATCTTCGAGGAAATAGTGGTGGAGATGATTCAAAAGGTGGATGGTTAGCTAATTATTTATATGGGTCTCAAGTTAAGTTACCCTATGCAGATCCATTTGATATGAATACAAAAGAATCTTTTATAGTGATGGCTAATGCAGTTATGATAATCAAAAAAAACCATCAAAAACTAGAACATGCTGAGTTGGATTGGATCAATAAATTAAATAGATTCGCAGAACGTTCAGAAAATGGCGAAAAAGTAGATCTAAGAAAAGAGCTTGTCATTGAGACAGCGGAGAAAGAATTAAAAACTGAATCGCTGAAATCAAAATATCAACACAAAGGAAATATTTATATTTTGATGGATCGCCGATGTGGATCAAGTGGCGAAAGTACTATTGATTTTTTCGAAAATATGCCTCATGTAAAAAAAGTCGGACAAAATACTGCAGGTTATGTTCATTTTGGAAATAATGGTTTTATCATGCTTCCTCATTCGTCTGTAATCATTCAATTGGCTACTTCATTTAATACTTATAAAGATGGTCGCTTTATCGAAAAAAATGGAATTAAACCCGATATTTTTATTGAATCTGGAAAAGATGCGTTGGATGTTTTATTGAAAAATATTTCTACTGAATTTAATAAATGAATCAAATTGATCAGCTCGACACACCAAGCATAAAAGCCAAAAGAATAACTGATTTTATAAAACTAATGATTCCCCCATAAAAACTCCTTTTGTTAATAAAGTTCCTGATGAATCGAATGCCTGTGAATGATTATCCGTATTGCCAATCTCATAAATTGGAATACCATCAAAATTTGAAGATTTGAGAGCTAAATTTAAGGTTCAAAACCTGTCATCAGCGTGTCATCAATCTGTCATCAAACTTTGAAATCTGGTGAAATTTCAAGAAATGTCTGATCTTTTGCTCTTGTATTGGTGATTTGGGTAACTGTTTGTATTTATTGATGATGATTTCGCGGACCAAAGCTCCAACAGAATGTTGGAGCGGGAGACGGCCTGACCGTATCCTACTGTTATTACTAGTATAATATTTTACGTTGTTCACATCTGTCTAAGCCTTACTGAAATTCACTGAAATGACGTTATCGTGTACTTCTTTTGCAGTCGGAACAGTGTAGGTTAGTGCATCCGTTGCGCCCTTAATATCAACACCGGCTAATCTTAAATAGATGTCTGTCGTTTCCATTTTTTTATGACCAACTATACTCATAACCTTAACCAACGGGACGCCTTGCGACAGCATGTTGGTGATAAAGGTGGCTCGTAAGTCATGAAACTTAACCTCTTTGATATTAGTAGCCTTGCAGAATTCCCGTAAAACTTTAGATTGTTCTCCGTGCGTCCATTCAACTAATCTAGGCAGGACGGGGTCAGAATTTGGCGTTTCTACTTGTTTGAGTTCGTGTAGAAACTTGTTTAAATCCTGACTTATTGGAACGATCCGATTTCCTCTGTTCTTAGTTGCGGTTAAGCCATCTTTTTTTGTCCACTGTTTACTTACAGTTATAAGATTTCTTTCAAAATCTACATCACCCCAAGTTAAGGCATAAAGCTCACCTGAGCGCATTCCTGTTTTAACGGCTAAGCACCAAATTGGAAAAAAGCGATGATTGTACTCTTTGGCTTTAAAGAGCAAATCATCAACTTCGCTCGTATTAAGCACTTTTTTGTTAGATTCAGGAACTTGTACCGAAACGCTTTTTGCCGGGTTTGCGTTTAAAATTCCACATTCAACAGCTTCTTGAAAAATACGCTTTAATATTTTTAAAAAGGTGTGTTGTGAAACAGGGCTTAAAAATGGCTTCGTTAATTCAATTGCTTTATAAATATCATGGGCTTGGATTTGGTCCAGTTTTTTTGAGTCCCATTCTTTTGGGACCCATTTCTTTATATAGCTTTCATAGTTTTGAACTGTAGCCTTTTTAAACTTGGCTGAAACTCTTGTTATAATTTCAGATTTCCAGTTTAACCAATTCCATGACGGCACTTTGTTAACAATATTTTGCAACTCTGTCTTTAATTCAAATTCAACTTGTTTAGCTTCGCGTTCTGAGTTAATTCCGCGTTTTCTTTTTGAAATCTGCTTTTTATTACTTATTCTTTCGCTTACAAAAACTTCGTAATATTTTTTATTACCTTTGATATATGATTTTATCATTTTTTTACTCCTTGTAGAGTAAAAAAAGACGCAAGATCATTTACGTTAAATCTTAGTCTTCGTCCGAATTTATAAAAAACGATTTGTCTTCTGCAAACCATAATTCGTAAAGCATTTTCGCTAATTCCTAAAAAAATAGCCGCTTCTTTTGTTGTAATCCACTTCAACTTGTCAAAGAACTCGGATGAAACATTCGTTTCATCCGTTGATTTATTTATACTACTCAAACCGTAAACATTAAAGGGCTTTTTTTCATATATAAATGAGACTTTTTTGGATTCAAATTAACACTGTTTAAAATCATTCAGATTCCTTCTTATCCTTGTCTGGCAATGAGTTTGACGTATTGTCGATTAAAACAGGCTTATCTGTTTTTTTCTTTTTCTGCTGAGGCTTTGTGACGTCTATTTTTTCATTAACACTGGGTGTCTGAATAATTTTTTGTATATCGCTATAGTCGACTTTAAGGCCACTTTTTCTTGAACGAATAGCCTCTTGAGTGGTCTTTTTCAATGCTTTAACGATATCGTGATTATCAATTTTAAACATATCGATTTCATCTTTAGAAAGCAGGAAATTACGATTTTTTAACAAAAAATTAATGATATTTTTAGTGGTTATATTTATAACGTCGCCTAGTTCTGTTTCGGCCTGATTAAAAATACCTTTAAGAGCGATCATAGTTTCAGGGTCTAAGACAGAGCGATCAATTTTCTTATTCATAATTTTTTCTTTCATTTTTAC
>CALMPX010000039.1 GCA_937871355.1 uncultured Bdellovibrio sp. | reverse complement strand
TGACTGGCTTAATACGTTTTCCATTTTTACTTATAAATAAAAAATCTGATGATTTTTTTAAGGAATAAATCTTACTTATTTTCCACCACTGATAACAGCTAATTTTTTACGACCTTTAGCTCTGCGTTTAGACAAGATTTTTTGTCCGCTGGCTGTTTTCATACGAGCACGGAAACCATGAGTTTTAGCACGGCGACGTTTGCTAGGTTGGTAAGTTCTTTTTGGCATGGGTATCTCCTACTTATTAATTCGATTCACGGTCAACATGACCATACGATGACACTTTTTGTACGTGCCATCAATTTGCACACTCTTAGTCATAAAGAGAAAATAATATAAAGCACATTGCGGCATAGTGGTCAACTGTTGATAACTAGATTCTAGCTTGCTATGAACGGTTTTTAATTCTTGAGGGGGAATGAAATGCAAATGGATTCATCTTTTTGGTCAGATTTTAAATCGACCATGAAAATTAAAAGCGGCCCCAATAAGCTCTTAGAAAACTATCTCGATCCTATCGATTTTGTTAAATTCGAAAAAGATGAGCAAAATGTGATACTTACGTTAGGCGTTCCTAACCGCTTTTTCTATTTTTACGCCAATGAAAATTTAAAAGATAAGATTTATATCGAACTTAAAACAGCTTACCCAGACCTTGAGATCAATATTCAATTTATTATCACGGAAAAAGTAAATCAGGACTATAATCTATCCCTTCAGAATATTTTGCAAAATTCTGAGCAGATCTTCCAAAATTTACCCGCTACCCAAAAAACCGTCTTTCCAATTGAACGAAGTCATTCGAATGAAAATATTAATACGGATCTCACGTTTAATACGTTCGTTGTTGGTAAAAACTCCGAGTTCGCGCACGCCGCCACTTACAATGTAGCTCAAAATCCCGGTATCGAAGATTATAATCCCCTCTTTATATATGGGCCATCAGGAATGGGTAAAACACATCTCTTGAATGCGGCTGCCAATCATATCAAAGAAAATTTTCCTCACTATCGTATCACTTATATTAGTGCGGAACGTTTTTTAAATGAATGTGTCGCGGCTCTTCGTCGTCACGAAATGGATAAATTTCGTCAAAAATATCGTGAAAATACCGATATTCTTGTGGTCGATGACGTTCAGTACATTGGACGTGGTCAAGCCGTTCAAGAAGAATTTTTCCATATGATCAACATGCTCATTGAAAAGAAAAAACAAATCATTTTAGCTTCTGATCGTATGCCTAAAGATATCGGTTTAGAAGATCGTGCTCGTACCCGTCTCGAACGTGGATTAATTGCTGACATTATCATGCCGGATTTAGAAACGCGAATTGCTATTTTAAGATATAAAGCAGAAAAAACGCAGATTAAAATTCCTGAAGATGCTTTACAATATATCGCTCGTATTTCTAAAAAATCTATCCGAGAGCTTGAAGGCAACTTAAAAAAAATTAAAATGTTTTCTGAGCTTCAAGGTCTTTCGATCAACTTAGATCTGTGTAAAAAGGTCCTCGCTCACCACGAAAGCACAGTCACGATTAGTATTGAAGAGATTCAAAGAATCGTGGCTGAATTCTACAAAATTAGAATGACGGATATAAAATCTTCAAGCAGAGCAAAGCCTATAGTGGTTCCGCGCCAAATCGCTATGTATT
>CALMPX010000038.1 GCA_937871355.1 uncultured Bdellovibrio sp. | reverse complement strand
GGGACAAAGCGCGAACCAATCATGAACTTTGTAATCTAGGCCAAATAATTAACTACACCGATATTTAAAATCATCGGCTCAGATTCAACAATAAACCGTCTTTTTGCGTTTCTAGAGTCATTTTAGACCCTTAGGTATTTTTACAAAGTAAAAATCAAATCATTATAAGTATTTGATATTATGAAGAATTAATGCGACATTTGTTCAATGGAACTAACTACAAGTCAAATACGCCCCATCATTAGTAAATACAGCTCTGTTGCTTTGTATATTAAAGATCAGATTCTCTATCTCAAGCGCGTAGATGCTGGTTTTTCTGTGCTCACCGCGTGTAAAAAGTTTCGCCGTGTTTCGCCGGCTTTGATCAGTTTAATTATAAGCAATAAAAGAAAAGTCACTTTAGATCGAATTGATGAATTAGCGAAACTATTACAAATGACTGTGGCAGAGAAAATTTTTTTGCGTGATTGGCTTGAGCGAGCCGATCCTAAACAAATAAAGAATCAAAAAAATTTTAACATTGATGAAATTTCATTGCAAAAAAATCGTCGAAAAGAAGTTTCATTAAACATTCTTAATGATTGGTTGAATATTTATGTTAAAGATTGTTTTCAATTAAAAGCGATTCAAGAAAATCCAAAATTAATTTACGCTCAGTTAGCCCATATTGCAGAACCCAAACGCATCGACAAAAGTATTCAGTTTTTGTTGCGCGAAGGATACTTGCGAAAAACCTTAGATCAAACAATTGTCATTGACACAGCTTTGGCTGTAGCAGAAACGCCCACCCCAAGTCATAAAATACGTCAGTTTCACAAAGCTGCGCTGAACATCGCGCGACATGGAATTGACACAGTTTCGATGGATAAAAGATACGTTAACACGTTAGTTATGCCTTTAACCAAAGAAAAGTACGCCGATTTCGTCGAAATTATTCAAGAGTTTTCGGAAAAAATTATGAAATTTTCATCAGAGTTGAACACAGAAGAAGCTGAAAACTTATATCAATTTAATCTCAATTTAATTCCCACAGGAAGGAAGGAAATATGAAAAAGATTTTCATATGTGCATTTTTATTAGGAATTTCGTACCTGCAAGCGGCAGAATCGACTTTCGTTGGCAACGGAGGAAATGCCGGCGATGTTGAATTGCACGTGTCTAAACTGGTTTTAGAAAAAACTCTAAAAACGATAAGTGAAGATCAGGAAGCTGAAACTAACTTGTGTCGCTGTACCGGTAGCTATGCCAATTATCCAGCATGCAAAAGCTTAGAAAAACTAAACAACGAACAAGTGATATTTTGTGCAAAATTTATAAAAGAGCGTTCAGCAGATCTTGCAAGTTTATTAGAAAAATCAGAAGTCACCGTTCAGTGGACCGAAGAGGCCTTGCGAGTTAAAGAGAATAACGCCAATTTGCCAGTGGATGCACTAACAATTTACTCAAGCAAAGCCATTCTAATTAATAAAGAAAATTACTTAAATCTAGAAAGTAATGAACGAAATTTTTTATTAGGTCATGAAATTTTTCATTTGTCTTCTTATGAAAAGCAACCGGTCAGTGACGAACAAAAAATTGGCCCATTTAACACGACAACCGGCGGACGTTCATTATTAAACGCAGTAGGAGCTGCTTTGGTCATGTATTCTGTGCAAAATCGTATCGCTGAACAGCACGAAAGTGATTTAAATCGATCAAGACAAAGTAAAAAATATTGGGTTTCGCTCGAGTATAGTCAGTTTCAGTCCAAAGAAGATTTAGGTACTTTGTATATCCCAAATAAATACACCGGTCTTGCTTTTGCCTTTCAGTACGCCGTCAGCGATAAAGTGCTCGTTGGTTTACACGGGAGCCGTTATGAAGCAAAGGATACATTCATGGAGACCATTAACGGCCGTGATAAAATTGATGCCTTAGGCATTGGCGCTCAATATCGATATTTTCCTTTCGATAATTTGTTTTCATTCGAAGGACAGTCTTTTGGAACAATCGGGTTTAAATACGAATTTTTAAGTAGTCAGTTTGAACTAACCGAGAATTCGTTAACTATAGAAGACAAGGCGAAAACGAATTATTTGACGCTCGATGCTCATTATTATATTCCATTACAGCGGGGTTTTTGGCTACAGGCGGGACTGAACTACAATCAGCCCCATTATAAATACTCTGAAAATGTAGATGCTCAGTTTACTCAAGGTCGATGGATTACAAATTTAGGAGTTAGTTATGCGTTTTAATATCGTTTTCATTTTAGTCGCGATGATCGTTTTAAGTTCTTGTGATATGAAGTACAAGGGCGACATAGACGGCGACTATAAAGTTGGAGAATTGTTAGCAAACTTTAGTAAACTAGCTAATGACGGTGGTTCAGAACAAAATAAAATTGCCGTATTTGATGAGAACATTCGTAAAATTCATTTATTTGATTTAAATCAAAATAAATTAGTTTCCACAGTAAACGCCATCGAAGTATCTAATCAGGATAAGCATGCCATTTTATACGATGCCAACGGTAACTATATTGTGGATATCATTAGCGGTGGATTCGCGATAACAAATAAACAAGGAATCTCACAAATTAATCCGATTAAACTCAGCGGCGGCCCCGTGTCCGGAGCTTTTCGCTCGGATTTAGGACTTTTAGTTATTTATGATGATGTAGGTTCCGTTGGTTTGCTCAAGTTGACAGCCCAGGGCGATATAATTCAATCGTGGGTTGGCGGATCTCGACTTAATTCATTAAGCTCCGCTGTGATTAGCGCGGGCGATTTATTAGATAATGGTCACTTACTTATTTCTATGACTGACGGCACCTTGGCTGACATTGATATTATGCAAACCTTGAGTCAAAAAAAATGGATTTATACATCAGTAGCAACTAACTTGCCAGCAGCCGCCTGGGTGGCGCGTGTTCCTGATAATTCGTTACAAGTTTTACTCAGAGTAAGTGATGATAATGACCATAAAATTTATCTTTTCGATTTGGCGACTAAAACAGTTATTGATAGTCACATTTTACAGGGGCACTTAGAAAAGTCAGCTCGCGCGATTCATCCTCATGTGCTGATTTCGTCATTAGATGATTCTTCTATGGAATTATTTTATGTTGAAAATAATATCATTAAAAAAATAAAAATGCCTTATCGCAAAGTCAATTATAATGAAAAAATTTTATTAAGTCGTTTAAATATAGAAAAAGATACATTCAGTTTTGTGGACTCTAAAGGAAGAATAGAAAAATCTGCTGATGGAGAATTATTATTAAATACTTATCG
>CALMPX010000037.1 GCA_937871355.1 uncultured Bdellovibrio sp. | reverse complement strand
TACACGACGCTCTTCCGAGATCGGAAGAGCGTCGTGTAGGGAAAGAGTGTACACTGAAGTTCCCTTTGACGATGTGGCTGTCATCGTTTTACTAGCGAAATCAATTTGCAAGCTCGCGCCATAGCGATACTCAGCTCTTGTTCGACCACTGACAACTTGCCAATTCAAAGAAGAATAAGGAGAATCTACACTTTCATCAGAGGCGATCTTACTCAATTCAGAATCTAATTTAACAAACTTAGCATTAGAACAGTTTTGAAAAGATAATAAACAAAATCCAGCTACAGAGACGAATAATAATAGCATACCGTTTTTTTTCATAATCCCCCCCAGGACTAAACACCAAAAAATAAGTGCTCAATATTATTATATCTTTCCCATTTTTAAAATTTCAAATGAATTTAATAAAACAGTCTTATCTGTCTCAGCTAGAGACAGATAAGACTGTTTTTGAATCGCAATAGAACAAGATTTTTTATTTCAACAACTCTTCTGCGGCCCGTTCAATCGCTGTCGCATCCACCCCGTGTTTACGGTACAACTCAATCGCGTTGTAAGCACTTTGTCCGAATTCACCTTTTACGCCTAATGATTTAATCGCTAACGATGATCCAGCCAATGTTAATTGATGGCAAACAAACGCGCCTAAACCTAATAGAACTTGATGATCTTCCACGGTCACGATGCGACCTTCACATTTTTTTAAAAGAGCTTGCAGCGAAGTCACATTGATTTTATTCAACGTGTGAAGATTAACGACGATACTACCAATTGATTTTTTGGCTAAAGCTTCGCTCGCCTTAAGCGCTTCGCCGACTAACGATCCCGTTGTCAAAAGAAGAACATTTTTAGCTCCGACCATATGTGATGTGATCACTTGCGGTTCAGCTAATTTGTATTCTAATTTATTTTTTTCAGTGGAATAGGTTTTAGGGAAGTTTTCGCGACCTAAAAACAACACGGATGAATGCGGTGTTTGACCTTGAGCTCGAGCCGTCACAAAATTTTCAAAAATTTGACTTAAAATATTTTCGGCTTCTTCGCTGGTTGATAATGAGTAAAGATCAACATGTGGAATCGTTGCTAACATCGACATATAACTTAAAGCCTGGTGAGAGGCTCCGTCTGCGGCGTCTTGAAATCCTGTGTGAGAGAAAATCGCGACGATTGGTGCTTCTGATAATGAAGCCATCGTCATCGGTAATGCGCCTTTGGTTACACCAAACTGGGCGAAAGTATCCACCACAGGAATAAATCCTTGTTTTGATAACCCAGCGGCCACTGAAATCATATTACTTTCAGCTACACCCACATCGAATGATTGCTGTGGAAATTCTTTTCTAAAATCAGCTACACCGGTTGATCCGGGAAGATCTGAAGTCACAGAAATAATAGGTTGTCCTTTTTGAGCCGCCGTCATCATCGCTTTGGCAATTCCCTTTTGGATTTTTTCTCCCGTGTCTGGAACTGCATTCGCTTTAATTTTGAGCTCAAGTTGATTAAGTTCCGTGATCCATTCCGTGAACATCGCTGGCATAGCTTCAGAACCTAAAATTTCTTGAACGAACGCCGTCAACTCAGAAGCTGATTTACAAGGGAAACCGTGGCCACCACTGGCTGATTCTGCGGTTTTCTTTGTTCCAATGCCTTTAATCGTTTTCGCCCAGATGGCCACAGGCTGATTTGAATTTTCACGCGCTTGCGCAATGGCCTGAGAAATACTATTGGCACACTCTTCTAAGTTATTTCCATTTTCTAGTTGAATCACTTTCCAACCTAAAGCCGTCAATGATGAGAAAGTGCCATTCATGCTGAATGAATCTTTATCGATACGACCAGACAATTTAGTATTATTATCGCTGATCAATAAAACATAGGGAGCTAATTTTCCTGTTTTAGCTAAACCAGGGATGGCCGCTAAAGCTTCTTTGGCTTCGCCTTCCATCGCTGCGCCATCAGACAAAGTACAAATCGTGGTTCGATTTGTTCCGGCCAATTTTTCAGCTAAAGCTAAACCCTGTGATTGAGGAATAGCTGAACCCAAGGGACCATTGGAAACGTAAACGCCTTGTGGAAATAAATGCGCTTCACCGTGACCCGTTAATTGAGATTCAATCGAACGAAATCCCTTGAGTGAATTAAAGTTAAGTCCGGCCATTTGATAATTGGCCTTGATGGCGTACAATCCATTTTCACAGTGTCCAGCATCATTTACAAAGTGATAAAGTTCGTGCCACTGTTTTTTGTTCATATCCGCATCGGCAAACATAATGGCGTGAGCCGCTGACCACAATTCACTTAACGCTGCCGGACCACCATAATGACAAGCGGCTCCGCCTAAAACCGCATTCATATCCATCAAAGCGACGAGCGCACGAATGAAGTTTGGCTCTGAGAAATGCAATTCTTCAGGGCTGCCATTCAGAAATTTTTTGATCTGAATTTTTTTAGAAAAGTGAGGTTGTGCTTTTGGCGTTCCCGCTAAGTGATTTTTAACTTGAAGTGGTTTGATTTGTGTCATACTTATTTTTTATGTCATCTCTATTATCAATACAAGAAATTAGATCATTACCTAAAATAGACCTTCATCGCCATTTGGATTGCTCCATGCGCTGGAGCACAATGCTAGAAATAGCATCAACTTTAAACTTGGATTTTCCTCAGTCTGCTCAAGCCCAATACGATCACTTTCTCGTGACGAAACCGATGAATAATTTAGAGCAGGTTCTCAGTAAGTTCTTAACTTCACAAAAGTTATTAGGCTCCACGGAAATCTTAGAACGATTAGCCTTCGAAGCCTGCGAAGATGCTTTCAATGATGGAGTTCGAATTCTTGAACTTCGCTATGCACCAACTTATATCGCCGGTGGCCATTCACACCTCAATTTTGAGAACATTCACGCCTCGTTGCTTAAAGGTATCGCGAACGCCCAACTCAAATTTAAAATGGCGGTAGGACTTATTTGTATCGTACAACGAAATCTTCCCTTAGAAAAAGCGGCGCACGTCACTGATTTTGCCATTGAAAATAAAAAAACTTTCTTAGCTTTAGATTTAGCGGATAACGAAGATGG
>CALMPX010000036.1 GCA_937871355.1 uncultured Bdellovibrio sp. | reverse complement strand
ATATTCAATTCCTTCTGCGCTTTTAAGATTAAAAATTTCAGTGGAATTGTTTTGAGTCGTAAAAGTTTTATTTATAGATACGTTGTCTTTTGAATTACTTTTAGAAAATACAGAGCCTTTTACATTAAGTTCAGATTCGCTTGGCGTAACGACCAGAGTAATTGAGCTACCATTTTTTTCTTGAACGAGAGTAGTAGGCTCGTTAACTTTTGTTAAAACGTTTGCTTTAGCTATTGATTTTCCTGCTTGTAATATATCGAAATTAACTTTGAATGTTGTTTCGGCGGCAAATAAGTTTAGCCCTAAACAAAAAATCATAAGCACCATAATTTTTTTCATAAATACTCCTTTTAATAATATTATTACAAATACTGATTAACAATGCTCATCACTTTGTTTTGGATTGTCTCTAAACCCTGTGCTGTATCAGATTCGAAGCGAACAACCAAAACGGGTTGAGTATTCGAAGCCCGCGCCAAGGCCCAGCCGTTAACTTTTCCGGTGAAGCTGATACGGATTCCATCGATGAGATTTAATTTAAAATCATCGCTTGGATGTGCAAATGCTGTTTTAACTTTTTCTACGATCAAAACTTTTTTCTCTTCGGTGGTGTCGATTCGAATTTCTGGCGTGCTGAAAGAAGTGGGAAGACCCTCTAATAATTGTTGAATATTTTTTCCAGTTTTGGCGATGATTTCGCACAGTCTAAGGCCGGCGTAAGGAGCATCGTCATAACCGTAGTTGCGATCGGCGAAAAAGACATGGCCGCTCATTTCTCCTCCGAAGGGAGCCTTGTCGGTTTTAACTTTATCTTTGATAAGGCTATGGCCCGTTTTCCACATGACTGGAACGCCGCCATTTTTTTCGATGTCGTGATACATACGATCCGAACACTTAACGTCGCCGACGATTTTTTGATTTTTTGTCGTTGATAAAATATCGCGAGAGAAAATCGTCATCAATTCATCACCGTAAATCATTTTTCCAGTGTGATCGACGATTCCGATACGATCGGCATCTCCGTCAAATCCAATTCCGACTGTTGCGCCTGATTTAAGAACGGCCTCTTTCAGATGAACTAAATTTTCTTCGACAGTTGGGTCTGGATGATGGTTAGGGAAACGGCCATCTGGTTCTTCGAATAAAATTTCTGGATCAAGACCGACTTCATTGTAAAGTTTGCGAACGATGCATCCGGCGGCCCCGTTACCGCAATCAAGAACAACTTTGAATGGTTTAATTTCTTTAAATTCCTCTTTGTAACGATTTAAGTAAGACGGAAAAATATCGTAATGTTCCGAGCTTCCATTTCCTGTGATATAGTCTTTTTCGTTAATAATTTTTTGCAATGTTTGGATATCAGCACCATGTATGGTCGTCGTTCCAACGGAGAGTTTAAAGCCATTATATTCTGGAGGATTGTGACTGCCGGTAACCATGATCGCGCCATCTAAATTGAGATTAAATGTTGAATAATAACTAATCGGAGATGTAACCAGGCCTAACATGTAAACATGGGCACCCGATTCGATGAAGCCTTTTTGTAGTGCGGCTATAAGGGGACCACACGACGTTCTCGCGTCATGACCTAGAGACATGCGTAAATCTTTTTTATTCGTTTTTTTGTAAATAAAAGAGCAAAGGGCTTTTCCGAGATGATAAGCGAATTCGTTATCAAACTGTTTATTATAAACGCCGCGAATATCATATTCTCTGAAAATAATAGGTTCCATGACCACAGTAGACCTCTTTTGTTTATATCGATCCTAAAATTCGTTAGCCTATAAACTAAAGAATTTTAATATAAGAATCTTGTTTTTTTGATTCGAACCAATTTTTTAATTGGCGCTTAAAGTTTTTCTCAACCAAGAAAGATTTAATTTGATCTTTTATTTTCAAAAACTGCGGATCTTGTGAGTTCTTTTTATTTAAGACTTTAACGATGTGAATACCCTGTTTCGTTTTAATTGGTTGAGAAACTTCGCCCTCAGAAAGACGTACAATTTCAGCTTCGATTTCGCGATTAAATTCGCCGGCTTTAAAAGTTCCCAAAACACCATCTTTAGCAGCGCCTGAACCGTCATTATATTCATTAGCTATGGATTCAAAAGATTCTTGGCCACTCATTCTTTTTTTCATAATGACGGCTTTTTCCATCGCTGCCGCTTCGCCAATTTTTTTAGTCGGAATTAAAATTTGCGCCAGAGTGTATTCATTTAGACTGGGAACGTAGTTCGGATTTTTAAGGCGAAATTCATTGTAAGCGTCTTCGTCGGTGATGCGAAGTTTAGAAATAACTTCAGCCTCGTAGAAAGACTGGCGCTCAAGGCGGTTTTTTAAATTTTCACGATATTCAGCGGCCGAGTACCCTTGTTTTTTAAGTAGATCATTCAACTGAGCTTTAGTCATGTGGCTGCGACTAGCTAAAGTTGTCATTTCTGTATTCACACGCTCATCGGAAACACTGAGGTTTAATTTTTTAACTTCGGACTGGATCATTTTTTCACGAATAAGATAATCTAATTGTTTTTTAGAATCCATTTTTAAAACCGCAATAGGAGCTTCGTCTAAAACTAAAGAATCATCAATCGCGCCCTCTTGTTTAAGACGTTTTGGAAAATTATTTAATTCCGATTGTAAAATAGGTTCCGAATTTACGATGGCGATAATTTTATTAACCACTTCTTTAGCGCTTCCTGTTTCAGGAAGACCCAAGCTAAGTATGAAGGCTAAAGTAAGTGATAAATAAAAATTCATAAATAAAATTAGTTAAGTAAGTTAGGATTCATTTGAATTTTAGTCGATTTTTTCAACGCTGTAAAATATTCGTCAAACATGACTTTTCTTTTTTCATCAAAAACCGCCATGCGGATCTCACGCTTAGGCGCCTCTTCAAAGCTGTGTTTGCCTGTTAATTTGATGATATGAAAACCAAAAGCCGTTTCAACCAGATCGTTTGTCAATGCGTTTAATTTTAATGCGATAGCAGCATCATAATAAGCTGGATTTAAAGTGATGCGCGATTGCCACCCGACATCTCCACCGATATTTTTTGTTGTTGTGTCGTCTGAATAAAGACGAACCAATTCTTCAAACGGACGTTTTGATTTTTTAACTTCAGATAGAATTTCAGAAGCACGTTTTTTAGCTTCAGCTCTTTGCTCTGGCGTAGCTCCCGGTTTAACTTCAACGATAAGAACAGACAAACGAATTTGTGGATTTTTTGCATACCACGTTTTCATTTCTTCATCAGAGACTTTGATGTTTTGTACTTTTTTGCCAAGTTCTTTTTCTAAAAGACCTTTGTACATTTCTTGATTGATGCGATCAGCAACTAAAGGATCTTTTTCTAGATTCATTTTTTTAGCTTGTTGTAGGCCTAATTCATAACGAACGAGATCTTCTAAAAAAACTTTGCGACTTGGAGGATTAACGCTTACTTGTGATAAAACTTCAGCATACTTTTTATTAAATTGTTCTAAAGTTATTTTTTGCGCACCGATTGTGGCTACGACGTCCGTCGGCTTTTGTGCGAAAACTTGTGTTGATAAAAGTGTTGATAACAAACTTACAACGATCCATTTCATAGTGAACTCCATCCTTAGGTTTTAACTCTTAAACTATCTATTAAATGTTAAGGCTGAGCGGACTGATCAGCAATGAAATTGGCGGCATTACGACGCGCATCAAAAAGTTGATATTGCAGGGCTTTTGCTAAATCCGGTGATCGAGGATCTAGGCCCTTGTCGATGGATAAAGTCGGACCTAGCCAAACGATATTAAGTTTTGCAAAAGGTTTTGGAAAATAG
>CALMPX010000035.1 GCA_937871355.1 uncultured Bdellovibrio sp. | reverse complement strand
AATACAAGCTAAAATCACACGCGACTTTTCTCCGCCCGATAAAACTGAAATTTTCTTTTCCACTTCTTCACCAGAGAATAAAAAAGCGCCTAAAAGACTTCGGATAGAACCGATGGTGGCATTGGGAACTCGAGATTCGACCTCTTGCAAGATCGTTTTATGGGGATCTAAAACGTCCAGTGAATTTTGCGAGAAATAACCTAAACTAATACTGGGTCCGACGTTACAAATACCTGAGGTTAAATCAGTTTGTCCGGTGACGATTTTAAGAAACGTCGATTTACCGGCTCCGTTCACTCCGACCACAGCTACCCGGTCTAAGCGCTTAACTAAAGCCGTAGCATTGGCAAATACGGGTTTTTCACGGCCATCGGTCATGGTGTAAACCTTTGTTAATTTTTCGACCTTAACCACTTCTTCTCCTCCACGAGGTGGTACCGGCCAGATAAAATCCATAGCGCGATCTTCTGGTGGAATTTCAATACGATCAATTTTTTCTAACTTTTTAACACGAGACTGCACCTGCGCTGCATGCGAAGCTCGAGCGGCGAAACGCGCGATAAATTCCTCTTCTTTGGCCAACATATCATCTTGGCGACGAGCTTGCGCAATCAATTGCTCTTTGCGGATATCACGTTCTTTTTCGTAGAAATCGTAATTTCCACCAAAGACCGTAATGGCCCGATTGGCAATTTCAATAATTTTAGTCACTAAACGATTCATAAATTCACGGTCATGGGAGGTCATTAAAACGGAACCTTTGAAAGATTGCAGCCACGCTTCCAACCAGACAATCGATTCCACGTCTAAGTGATTCGTCGGTTCATCCATCAATAAAACATCGGGATTTAATAATAAAATTTTAGCTAAAGACACCCGCATTTTCCATCCGCCCGAATACTGACCTACATCAACCAGCATGTCTTCATTGGAAAAACGCAAACCTCCAAGAATTTCTTTGGCGCGAGATTCTAAATCATAACCACCGACATTTTCAAATTCAGCTTGAAGATCCCCGTAGCGCTCAACTGTGGTCATCATATCATCTTCTGTTAAGTTCGGGTCTTGGAGCTTATCCTCAAGGCGTTTAATCTCATCTGATAACTTATCCAAATTACCAGCCGACATGACTTCCGCTAAAACGGTGCGACCTTTCATATTTTCAATATTCTGCGAAAAATATCCCACGCGCACTTTATCCGGGCGACTGACGCTGCCTTGATCCACTGATTCTTCACCCATAATTAAACGAAAGATAGTGGTTTTACCGGCGCCGTTAGGACCAACTAAACCGATTTTTTCTCCGGGATTTAATTGAAATGATCCATTGGCGAAAAGGATACGCGTACCTTGTTGTTTCGTGACCGCATTAAAAGAAATCATGAGTGTCTCACTTTGTACAATTCGACTCATTTATAATGGCCATGAACGACCATTTTTTCATAAGTAGACAGTTTTTATATTTTTTTGAGATTAAATTAAAAAAATTGGAAATTCAATTCCTACCTGAGGTATTCTGTTATTACACCAGGGTTGATGCTAATAAAGATGTCTAAACAGACCTGCATTAACAGAAAGAGAATCGATTATGAGACGAGTTTTTAATCATAACGACAAAGTACCGAAGTGACGTCCTGGAAATATGAGTATTTATGTGAACCTCAACATTTACACAATAGGAGGCACTTAGCGGATTTATAAGAATACGTCATTGACGTATACTTCCTTTGCTCAAGGCAAACTCTGGGTAACCAGGTGACGCAAAGCTAAAGGGGCTATTTACAAGGTCGTAAGTGAGCCAGCCAGTTGCCAAAGGTTAAAATAAACCTGCGGTGAAAACTGCAATGGAAGTAAAAAAACAAATAAAAATCATAGATTGGTTTCATTCCCCCTAACCTAAACTGTAATAGACGACAGTTTAGGTTTTTTTATTTCTTCTTCGATTTATTTAATTTATAATA
>CALMPX010000034.1 GCA_937871355.1 uncultured Bdellovibrio sp. | reverse complement strand
GATAATATGAATGTAGCTGATCGAGAAAATTTACACTATTCAAGCGTGATGTCTTTATCAGCCGAAGATTACGATTGGGTGAAATCAAAAATTTCCATTTTACTGGAAGAGATCGTGGTTAAAATTACCGACTCACCGGACGAAAAATTAGCCGCTTTTTGTTTCGATTGGTTCGAACTTTAGCATACGGGTCTAGTTTTGTATTATTGGCGCGGAACGACATGTCCTTATTATGCTAAAGATTTGAATAGGCATAATTAAAAAATATAATTTGAACTTGTATCAGCGGAGTGCTGTGATTAAGGCACACCTCATATTAAGGAGATTTTATGTCCTTGAGCAAAGTTTTTACTTTTTTTATTTTTCTTACTTTTGTTGGATTTGCAAATCAAAGTTTAGCCGATAAAGGAAAATTTTTTGACCGAGCTATTTTTGTGGTCTTTGAAAATACCAACTACTCAAATGCCCTCAAACAACCCTTTCTTAAGAAACTAGCGAATCAAGGGGCACTGTTTACAAACTTCTTGGCTCCGACTCACCCGTCACAAGGAAATTATGTGGCCTTAACTGCGGGATCGATGAATGGTGTGACCGGAGATGGCCTTTATAACTTGAATGTCAATAATATCGCTGATTTACTCGAAGCCAAAGGTTTAACCTGGAAAGTATACGCGGAAGATTATCCCGGAAATTGCTTTACTGGAAATTCAAAAAAATATGTACGTAAACATAATCCCTTTATCAGTTTTACCAATATTCAAAAAAATCCTAGTCGCTGCTCGAATATCGTCAATGCCAATCAATTTGATATCGATGCCAAATCCGGAAAACTGGCCAACTACATTTTCTACGTTCCCAATTTAAATAACGACGGACACGATACCGGAGTCGCCTATGCTGACAAATGGTATAGCCAAAAATTTTCTAATTATGTGAATGATCCGCAATTTATGAAAAATACTATTCTTGTTTCAACCTTTGACGAAAGTGGCGCCAGTTCAAAAAATCAAATTTATACCAGTATTGTTGGCGCTCCGATTAAACCCGGTTTATTTAACGATAAGCTCACTCTGTATAGTTTGTTAAAACTGATGGAAGAAAATTGGAACTTAGGCGACCTCGGTAAACTGGATAAAACTGCCAATTCGATTCCCGCTATTTGGCTTTAATAAGAAGGATTTTCAAAGATAGCGAATCTGTCGCAAATATTTTGTCTCAATTAAATCTCAGTCAGTAAGATGATAGCAAGAGTCGATTATAGCTCAAGTACATTACCAAAGAACATTTTGAAAAAATTGTTTAATTTAAAAACCAGATACGTTTCTGATGTACGTTTCATTAAAGCCTGTTTGGAAGTACTCATTGTACCCCCAACAATATAATTCTCCGTTAGTTTTAATCGCGCACTGATTATAAGAACCTTTTGATAACGAAGAAACTTGATTTAAACCTAAAACGTAAGTCGGCGTCGATGACGACACGGTAGTTCCATTTCCCAGCTGTCCGTTAAAATTATCACCCCAACACTGAACAGTTTCATCGCCCATTAACGCACAAATTTTTCCGGCACTACTACTTGTACTGCCTCCAGCTATCGAAACAACTCCACTTAAACCACTTACTGTGACCGGAGTCGTACTTCCACTGTATGCCCCCCAACACTGAACTG
>CALMPX010000033.1 GCA_937871355.1 uncultured Bdellovibrio sp. | reverse complement strand
TATTTCATTTTTCGTATTTCATGCCGAAGCAGATTCGTTATTCACGCCGAATCTTAATGCCCGTGCGCGAGCTATGGGAGGAACTTCGATCGCTTATACTCAAGGGGTAGACGCACTTTTTTACAATGCGGCCGCATTAAGTAAAGTTGAAGGTTACACTTTAAAGATAGCCGATGCTAATCTGGGTACTTCGAAAAATTCCCAGCGCCTGGTCGATCAAGCTTTTTCTAGCACGAGTCCAGCGACAGCGGGTGGTCTTCAAAGTTTATATGGTGAAACTTTTTTTGCCGAAGCATCGACTCAATCCGGAATGGTTTTTCCTTACTTCGGTTTTGGCGCCTACAGTTCAAATTACGTCTCAGAGACATTTAATAATCCTGTCTTCCCCACTTTTAATGTCGATTTTTTGAGTGAGTATGGCTATCTCTTGGCCGGAGCCGTTCCTCTTGGGAATAATATGTCTTTTGGCTTTACCGGCCGTCACATGAAGCGTTGGAGTGGAAAACAAGATATTCTTGTTTCAGATTTATTAGGCACGACGGATCGTGATCTGATTCAGTCTCGCCTTCAAGATAAAGGAACCGGTAACGCCATTGATATCTCATTTTTAGCAACGATTCCGCAGCAAAATTTAAATATAGCTGTGGTGTGGAAAGATGTGGGGAATACAGCTTATACCATTGATACGGGAAACGGGCCAGAACGTCAGGATGATAATTTATCATTCGGTGTTTCAAAAATAGCTAAGTACAGTTTTTTTGATATGACCTACGCTTTCGAATACGATCATATTCGTCAAGCGAACGAAAATATTTCCAAGAAACTACATATCGGGGCAGAAATGTCGTTAGGATTGATTGATCTACGAGCGGGTCTTTCTCAGGGCAATTTGACTTACGGTGCCGGAGTCGATTTATGGCTTATCAACATTGAAGCTGCTGCCTATAGTGATGAATTAGGAAGCTCTGTTGGCCAAAATCGGAGTGATCGTTACCAGGCCAGTATTAGTATTACTTTAGATTTCGATCAGGCCTTTAAATTAAAAAATCAAATGGGTAAAAAAAGAAGACTTCTCCAAAGAAGATAGCTATTATGTCGAGATGTTGAGTTTTGTAAATATCTCAAATCCCAATGAAATTAAAATGCACGTTGATCAGTTTAATTCTCAAAACTCAACATGGATCGTATCTGATTTAAAATCAAAACTTGATATCCAAAACAAATGTTTAAATAAAGACGGATTCTTTTTAGATGATGCTATTTTGCGAATCAGTGATTTTTGGCGACTGTGGCTGCGCCGCCTCAGTCCTGATCTTTCAGTGGTGAGCTCTGATTTTATTAAAATCTTAGTCCAAAATTTTATTCATTCTGAACAGTTTAAAGAACTCGAATTAGAGCCTCATCAGCACTCGACCGTTTACCGTTATCTCAATGAATTGGCGCCCGTGATCTTAAGCCCGCGATCCGACGAAATTATTCAAGAATGGATGAAATCGAAAAATAAAACATGGTACAAGTGGTATCTTATTTCTCGGTTATGCCTTAATTATCTGGTTAAAGAAAAAAAAGTCATCGATAGTCAGTGGATTCCAAGTTTTATTCAAAACTTAGATATGAACTTATTAAGTTGGGACAAGCATATTTATTTAGATTTAGGCTCTGAAATGACTTCTGTTGAAATGGGAATTTTTCAGTCGTTATCTCAAAAAAATAATGTCACAGTTTTTGTGCCGAATCCCGAATGGAAAGAAAAGTATCGTTACTTATTGAATACTTATACGACTCACAGTGGATACACAGATAAAAAAGCTCAAGCAAAGACAGCCGTTGAAATCAAAGACGAAATTTTGAACTTAAGTACCTATAAACGTTTTTCAACCGAAGCGTTAGAAATTAAATATATTGTTAGCCAGGCACGTGAGTGGATTGATGCCGGGGTAAAGCCAGCGCATATTGGATTAATGTCTCCGCGTGTAGAAGAATACTGGCCTGTTTTAAAAATTCATCTTGATGCTGAAGGTATTCCTTACAATAAAAAAAATGTCGCAACCATGTTAAGTCTTGGCTGTTTTCAATTATTAGTTTCGAGGATTAAAAGTT
>CALMPX010000032.1 GCA_937871355.1 uncultured Bdellovibrio sp. | reverse complement strand
GGCTCAATTTCTAGCCTCTGAATATGACCAAATTAAACAGGGTCTTTCTCAATCGGGCCACTTTAAGCCGCAAACATCCGGTTTTTATGCTCAAGCGGCACAAGCCTTTCAGCAGGCGACAACATTACAAACTGATCGTGCGTATTCGAGCTTCATTAAAGAAAATCGAGAACATTTAGAAAAAGGTTTAAATGTTTTAGCGACCTTAGGTGCGAATGCTCCGTTTATCGGTTTGTTTGGAACCGTGCTGGGCATTATTCGTGCTTTAGCTTATTTAGGAAATCAAGCCGGAAGCTCTTCCGTGATGTCCGGAGTTTCACAAGCTTTGTACGCTACAGCGGTGGGTCTGTTTGTAGCGATTCCTGCTGTTGTCGCTTTTAATGCTTTCTCGAGTCAAATTAAACGAGCCGTGCAAAAAACAGATTCTTTAAAAGATCTTTACGTTTCAAAATCAGGTTTGATTTCGTCGAAGACGAATGGTGAATTTTAATGGCAGCTTCATTCGAAACTGATGATCATGACGATTCACCTAGCGGAGGATTTTCATCAATCAACGTCACTCCTTTTGTTGATGTGATGTTGGTGCTATTGGTTATTTTTATGATCACAGCACCTATGCTGATTAAAGATATCATCGATATTAAATTACCAAAAACAGCCACTTCGGACGGGCAAAAAACCGAGCTGATCGGTATAGCCATTAATAAAGAAGGACAAGTTTTACTGAATGGAACTTTAGTTGATGATGAAAATTTAAGATCACAAGTCAAAGATATGTTGGCGGCAAATCCGAATACTCAAGGTGTGATTTCAGCTGATGTGGAGCTTCCTTACGGAAAAGTTGTCCGAGTCATTGATCAATTAAAATTGGCAGGACTTGATAAATTTGCCGTGCAAATTGAAAAGGAAGAAGCAAAGTAATTCATGATAAAACTGATCCATCGTCTTTCTTCAATTCAATTGTCTATTTTCATCCACACTTTGGTGGCATTAGTTATTATTTTGATGAGTCTTGATTTTTTTAAAATGACGAAAAAGAAAACGATCGATTTTGAGGTTTATACCGATCCGATTTTAGCTCAAATGAAGAATCCCGTTATGAATAAGCCGATCGAACAGACGCCTCCATCGGAACCAGAAGTCAACGCACGAAAAGTTTTCGGAGTGAATCGTAAGTCAATCACCACGACAGATTCTGCCGCGACAGCGGTCAAAGCGGGAAACACCACGGCTAAAGAAAATGACAACTTAGAGTTAAATAAAGATGATGCTGATTCTTTGCCAATCCCAGTGGCTGATTATCTGATTACCGATGAGCCTTCTGTTATCTTTGAGCCGAAAAACAAACAACGCACCGAAGAGGCCCGTAAGAATGGTTATACGGGAACAGCGCGAATGAAAATTTTAGTCGACACCGAAGGCAACGTTCGCGACGTCAAATTGTTAAATGAATTAAAATATGGTTTAGGTGAGCGCGCTATAGAAATTGTGAAACAAGTTAAATTAAGTCCGGCAAAGGTCAACGGAAAACCTGTGGCCGTCATTCGAGATTTTACTATTACTTTTAAAGCAACGGATTGAAAATGAAATATTTATTCCTCGTATTTTTAACATCGACGAAAGCTCAAGCTGATCTTAAGGGTGTTATTTTCGAAAAGGGACGTAAAGTTAAGTTGAGCGATATTAACGTTTACATTCCAGCTGAAAATGTGACGGCCACGACAGATAAAAACGGCGAGTTCATTTTAAAGACGGCCTCAACTCAAGCTGAAATTAAAATCAACGCGAGCGGATATCTACCCTATACCATCAACATCACTGGTGCCGACCCAATTAAAATTTTCCTAGAAAAAAAGCCGGTGAAAGGCGGAGCGCTTGGTTTAACCGTTGAAGATACCAATTATAAAAAAGATCAAGCCGTTAAATCATTAAATCGTAAACAGATCTTTGATATGCCCGGTGCTAATGGTGATGCCGTTAAAGCGGTTCAAAATTTACCGGGAATTAATCGAACACAAGGTTTCTCCTCTCAAGTTATTATTCAAGGTTCGGCACCGAAGGATACGGCCTATGATTTTGATGGCCATGAAATTCCCATCGTTTTCCATTTCGGTGGATTGTCGTCTGTTGTTATGCCAGAAGCGATTGATAAAGTGGATTACTATGCAGCCGGATATCAGTCGGAACGTTCTCGCGCTCTGGGAGGAGTCATTTCTTTAACCACACGAAGTCCTGAAGTGACTGAGCGAGATCACAAAGGTCTATTTTACGTCGACAATCTCAGTGCCGGCGGGCTATTTGAATCAAAGATCAACGATCGACAAAGCTTTCTCATTTCTGGCCGTTACAGTTATGTGGGTATGTTCTTGAAAGCCGCGATGAAGGACAATAAAGCTCTCAATTTGACGGTAGCTCCGGAATTTTATGATGTGACGGGAATATATAACTATCAATTAGCCGATAATGAAAAAATCAGAGTTTCATTTATTAATTCAAACGATCGACTTGGTTTTGTATTTAATGAGCCCGTTCGTCAAGATCCTTCGATTCGTGGAAGTTTTTCGAATACGGTAAATTTCTTTCGTATTGTTCCGATGTGGGAAAAACAATTTGATGCGAATAACTTGGTTAAATTCAGTTTTGCCTACGGAGTCGATAAATTAAATGTCGATATTGGCGATAATTATTTTAATTTAGATAGTAAAAACTTTTCGACGCGTTCACGCTGGGAACATCGATTAAATGACGAGATGCAGTTGAACTTAGGATGGGATAATTTATATTCCGCCGCTGACGTTAAGATTCGTTTGCCGCAAACCTCAAGTTCGGGTGGCATCGGCAATCCCGTATCGAGTGGTCAGGTGAATGAAGCTGATGTGAACAGTCGTAGTCACAACCTCGGTTTGTTTAGTGAAGTCGAATATAAACCGACATCAGAATTAAAAATCACGCCGGGGTTAAGAGCCGATTATTTTTCGATAACTCAGGAAAGCTTTCTTCTGCCAAGATTAGCCGCGCAGTACAAAGCCAGTGAATCACTGTTGTATAAAATGGGTTCGGGGCTCTATGCGCAAAGTCCTGAGCCACAAGAAAGCAGTCAAGATTTTGGGAATAAAGATATCAATTCTCCGCAAGCGATTCATTTTACTTTAGGTTTTGATAAAGACTTTAAAGAGGGAAAAACCCAAGGTCATTTTTTCGGGATGAACGGATTTTACAAAAAGTTTAATCAATTGGTGATTTCATCAACTCAGAAAAAAATCCAAGATGGGGTGGAAGTTTTCGAGCGATACAATAATGAAGGGTCCGGTGTTTCTTACGGAATTGAAAATCAGTGGAAATATCAAAATGATGATATACAGATCATTCTTTCTTATACTTGGTCAAAAAGTACACGAACAAATCCAAGAGATGGCGAATATAATTTTGAATATGATCAAACACACAATTTAAATCTCATCGGAATATATCCCTTAGCAAACGATTGGAAAATTTCCGGTCGCTACCGTTATGTCACCGGAAATCCATATACGCCGGTGGTGGGATCGACCTACGATGCAGATAATGAAACTTACTTTCCGATTCGCGGTGGAATTTACACGGAAAGAAATAATCCATTCCAACAATTAGATTTGCGTCTTGATAAAAAAGTTATTCTCGATGAAGAGATATGGACGTTCTATTTGGATATTCAAAATGTATTGAATATTAAAAATTCTGAGGGCGTACAATATTCTTACGATTATAAAATTAAACAAGATGTCACGGGATTGCCGCTATTGCCGTCGATCGGCGTACGAGGAGAGTTCTAATGAAAAAATGGATGATACTATCACTTCTTTGCGTTTTTGTTTTTTCGTGTTCAAAAAATGATTTACCTGCATTTAATAAAATTGAAAGTCCCCGGGTGCTTGCGATCAAGGCCGATAAACCTGAGGCGAATCCAGGAGATCTCATTACATTGACTGCGGTCATCAGTGATTTGTCAGCTACGACAGGCGTGCAAGATAGTTTGCAGGTGTGTATCGATTTAGGGATAGCTTATGGGGCGAGTGCCACGTGCGAAGGAAATCCGACCAAGTTCATCGTGCATAGTCACCGCGTGCTCACTTTGCCTGGCCTCGCTGAAAATTGGACCGGAGTCACGGACGCAGCCTCTTTCACATTGCCACTGGAAGCTGTTATTTTTAATCAAAGATCAGATCAAGATAAATACAACGGCGTGAACTATATCATCGAATACACGCTTCATAGTCCGTCGGGCGTAAATATCACCGCGATTAAACGAATCGCCGTCACAGAGGCTTCAAAAATAAATAAAAATTTAAATCCGACATTCACAGATATTTTTGCTAACAATGTTTCGATGGTGAATCTACCAGTTGGTGCAGTTGTGAATCTTTCGAGTGATCTCACTAATGCTTCGGCTGAGAATTACTCGATTAAAGATAATCAAGGAAATTTAAAAAATTACACTGAGGATCTCACGATCACTTGGTTTATCACTGACGGTGAAACAAAATATTATCGATCGCTCGTGGGCGACGTGAACGAGTACACCGGTCCGGGGACGGCTCCCACGGCGCGCTCGGCTTATATTTTGGCCGTGGCTCGTGATGATCGTGGTGGTGTGGTCGTGATCAAAAAGAAGCTCAATTAATACGAGTTGATCTTTTGTTCGGTCTTGAAAAAAGTACCTGATTCTTCTATTAAATCGAATATAAGCCCTTCCGGACATCAAAAAGTATGGCCTCTGGGTTGCTCTATTTTGTCACTGTGAGCCTCGTTGAAAAATGATGTTCGCATACAGGGTGGGATTAAAAATGAAGTCATGGGGAATTGTTATAGTTATCGCTGTGGGGTTTGGAGTCGGTCTTGCCGCTCCAAGATGGGCTGTTGAGATGGGGATCTCAACGGCTCAAACGACGGCTGAGTCTGCACTCGGGGTTAAGACCGTCAGCACAAAAGATTCTATGAAAGTAGAAGATTTCTGGGCGAATACAGAACTTGAAGTTTCTGATCTTAAAAAATATGTTAACAATGTTAAATGTCATGAAAACAAGAAGAATTTCTTAGCTTGTATCAATTCTGTTTTATTCGCTCTTCAAAAAACAAATCTTCATTTAAATTTTGATGGAACAATCGCGCAAAATTCTCGTCGTGAAAATAAGCTTGATAACTACAATGAGAAGCAAAATTTAGCTCAGTTTTTAAATATGCCTACTGAAGGGTTATCTGATCGTTTTAATTTCGATAGTTTATGGAAATCCGTTCTTGCCTTAAGTCAACCTGAGTCTAAAAAATATATTTTAGCTTCCGGAGTTAACGGTTACCTGTCGATTATGGCTGATCCACATACTTATATTTCTCCAACCGATTTCTTTAGACAAGTTTCTTCGAATAATGAGCGCTCTAAGTATTTTCTAGGTCTTTCATTCGAGAAGAAAAAAGAAAGAACTTTTATCCGTAAAGTTTTCAAAAATTCTGATGCGGATCAAGCTGGATTACAAAATAATGATGAAGTGATTTCAATCAATGGTCAAAAAGTCGAAGACATGAACTTATCAGATGTTTCAGCTTTATTGAAAGATAAGAATCAAAAAACTTTCCCATTTTTAGTTAAACGCGGAGAACTTACTTTCATTAAAAAACTGAATCGTACATACCGCGTATTAAGTCAGGTTCAATCTGAAGTGATTAATAATGGCAATAAAATTGGATACATTCAATTATCTAAATTTGCTTATAACATTTGTGAGAATGTCCGAGCAGAGATCGAAAAAATGAAGCCATCAACTTTAAACGGTTTAGTTTTAGATCTTCGTGATAACCCAGGTGGTTTACTGACGGAAGCCGCTTGTTTAGCAGGTTTATTTATCGGCGAAGATAAAAAGATTTTCACAGTTAAATATATTGATGGAAGCGAAGAAGAAGTGGCCTTAACCACCAGTCAGCAAGTTTACTTTGGACCTATGGTTATCTTAACCAATAATTCTTCGGCCAGTGCATCAGAATTAATCGCCGGAGCTATGCAAGAGTACAACCGAGCGACCATCGTTGGTGAAAGAACTTTCGGTAAAGGATCATTCCAAGAAATTGAAAGATGGAATGAATCTTCAAAAGTATCATTATTTAAGACTCAAGGTTTCTACTTATTACCAAGTGGTGAGACCACACAATTAAAAGGTGTCACGCCTGATGTAACTTTAGATGATGAAAATGCAGTGATGAGTGAAGCTGATTTGTACCAATTCCCACTTCATTATAAAGCGGATAAGCGTTCAACATTAGCTCATAACTTGATGTACAAAAAATCAAATCACGCTAACAACTGTAGTTTGCCGTCAGTGAAGGATTATTCCAGCGATAAATTTATTGCTAGTGCTCAGCAAGTTCTCGGTTGCGAAATCGCCTTGTCGGCGAAGGCTGATGATAAAGAACAAAATATTAATCTTTAGTTTTATGCCCGCGAACTTTTCTAGTCATCTATTCAACAAACACAATCGTAAAAAAGAGATTCTAATCCTAATTTTAACGAAAAATCAGGATTAGAATGCATTCTTTACGGTTCACCCTTTTTATTTTTTTACTCAATTTTAAAACTTAGATAAATTTAACAATCGTAAAACCGCCACCGGTTGTTTTGAGATTAGTGGTCTGACCTTGATATAACCTTGCTATCACGATTTGTAATTTTCCCTGATAGGCATAGCAACGTAAATCATATTTCATTTTCAACTTTTCAGTTCCTACAAGTACGTCGACTTCAGCTGGTTGAGCATATTCTTGAGCCAGCATCGATGGCCCGTAAAAATCATCAAATGTTTTATGGCTGACCGCTGCACCTTTATAGGCTTGCTTACTGCCAAATGAATTCTTAGGTTTAAAAAATAATTTCTTACGTTCAGACCAAATCATTTCGCGCTCGGCTATACCCAGATCATAAGTTTTTAGTAAACTTTTTGGTACCGGTAGATCAGTTTGGTGTTGCCAATCTATCATCCGCTGTTTATCAGCGAGTAAGAAGTATTCGTAAGGGTTTGGCGATAAATTAATTTTTCCCGCTAGGTAGGATTCGTGAATGGCTTTTGATTTGATCGGATCATTTAAATAAAAATCGGTGTAGCGATTGTAAATGAGGTCCGATGATTCGTCAGAATTTATTTCTGAAATATCTTTGATCTCTGTTTTTATTCCACGTTGCTCCATAATTTTTTGATAAAGTAAAAATTCGATGTACAGTCTTTGGTTTTGTGGATCTTCATCTGTGATTGTCAGAGTTTTTAAAGCGCGTCCACAAAGTTGGGCTTCGTTGGAAAACATGTCAACTATGTCCGCAGTGGAAAATGAACTTTTCGTTTTATGGAAATCGTAAAGCTCAGTGCCTAGCGCTAAGAAAGCGGCGTTGGTGTTAATTTCGATCAATTTTAATTCATTTTCTGTGGTCCAGTGAAAATCATAACTAGTGCAAACGCCTTCGTTGTGTGGCACTGGCAGATTATAAACCGAGTACTGATCTTTAAGTTGGTTTTCGCCCCAGTGGCGTAGTTGGTAATAGGCCGCGATTTCAGTTTGAATATCGTTTAAAGCTTTGGCCGGGAGCTCTAACACAGTTTCCGAGATCAACTGTTCAGATATGAGTGTATTTAAAAGCATCGTAGATTCAGCATTGTTCCAACTGTCATATTTTGATTGTAAGTATTGAATAAATCTTGCTTTTATATTCATGAGGACTATTCTTTCGATGTTTTCCAGAAAGGGCAAACTGTTTATATGAATGAAACTAATAAAACTCAAGTTCGTATTTGCGCCTGGAACGTCAACGGCATACGGGCCGCCTACGATAAAAATTTGCCCCAGTTTATTTTAGAAGTTAAGCCTGATATTTTATGTTTACAAGAAACTAAAGCTCATATTGGTCAGGTTGAGCCTTCTATTCAAAATTTAAATTATGCTCAAACTCTATGGTCTTCGGCGGTTCGTAAAGGCTATTCTGGCGTTGCCACCTTTTCTACCGGGAAAAAAGGGGCGCAGTATTTTGATGAGTACTGTGGAATCGACAAACCCGAATATGACAACGAAGGTCGCGTGGTGTGGACACGCCATGAACATTTTGATCTGTATAATATTTATTTTCCAAATGGATCATCAGGCCCTGAACGTCATCAGTATAAACAAAATTTCTTAAAAGACTTATTACGACATTTGAAATTTGAATTGAAACGCGGTCGCGATATCATCGTAGTGGGTGATTACAACATTGCTCATGCTGAAATAGATGTTTATTCGCCAGCCGGCCTGGCCAATGAATCAGGATTTTTACCGGAAGAGCGCGCTTGGATGACGTCTTTTTTGAACGCGGGATTTACCGATGCTTTTAGATATTTTCATGCTGATCAGAAAAATCAATACTCGTGGTGGTCTTATAAAGATCAGGCCCGTATGAAAAATAACGGATGGAGAATCGATTACATCTGCGTTTCGGAAAATTTGAAAAAGAATTTAAAGTCCTGTGAAATTTTGATGCAACAACAGGGCTCAGATCATTGCCCTGTGATTGCGGAATTTGCTTTTTAGGTTATTGAAAATCTTGAGTAGCCTCGAGCTAGACTAGACCTCTTATCGTTTAGTCGCGACCTTTATCTAAACGCACGCTGCTAAGCTTGCTAGAATGAATAAAAAACGACTTAATAGATAGATATGCCGAGTAGATTTTTCCTTATTTTTTTCATCACGATGGTGCTTTGCACATTTGGACAAGCGCAGGAAAAAAAATCAGGCGATGCAAAAGCTAGTTCTGCTAAAAAAGAATACGCTCTGGGTTTTTTCAGCGGTGTTCATCTTAATCAAGCTTCGACTAAAACAAATGGATCAACGGTTGAGATGAAAGGAAGTAGCTTTCCTATCGGTGCTTTTTTTGATGGGTCTATAAATCCGAAATATGGCTATCAGCTTAAATTTGCCAACGAACCTTATATGGTTGAAGGTAGCTCAGATACCGCACAGTGTGGAACTTCAACGACTCGAAATTGTGATATTAATATTAATTATTTCGGCTTAGGCGCAGCACTTGTTTATAATATTACCAGCAATGATAAAATGAGAGCTCGTGCTTATGGCGGATTCACTTTTCTCTTTCCACAAACTAAAACCAGCAACGTTTTAGACATCGGATCGCAAGGAACAAATTTCAATGCCAAAGTTGGAATCGGTTTAGATCTCAGTGTGAATGAGTGGTACTACGTGCCGATCGATCTCGGGATTAATTATTTTCCGAATTTTTTTCCGAACAAAAATGATTTTAGCACGCTCGGCACTACAATTCACATTGGATTCGGTATTTATTTAAACTAAAAAAGGCCTGGCACCTTTTATTCCATTTCTTCTAAGTAAGTGTATCCAGATAAGCCTTCTTCGTAGTGTTTAATTAACGATTTAGCTTCGAGCTTGGTGATGTTGCCGTTGGCGGTGCTTTCTTCGGTGTACTGCCGATCGCTATCAGGC
>CALMPX010000031.1 GCA_937871355.1 uncultured Bdellovibrio sp. | reverse complement strand
ATTTGAATAGCATCATCGACAGTGGCATAAAGAATCAATATTAAACAAAGCCCAATAACTTCGGTCTTATTTAAAATTTCGTAATGATAATCAAAAACTAAAATGCACGGATTCACAAAGGCTTGATTTTCATTGATATTGAGCGCATTCATATCTTTTTCAAAGACAACTTGGGAATGTTTTTTGAGCTCAGTGACGATGTTATTATAATCAGTCTTGAAACGAGTCTCAGCTAATGGGCCTACTAAAGATGGTTGAGCATCAATGATTCCTGTAAAAGCGGATTTAAAAAGTTCGATGGTTTGCTCAATTTGAACCCGAGGGACGAAGGCCCGTTTGGCTGAAATACAAACCTGTCCAGCATTCTGCAAACGAGAGCGTGCAATCGTTTGACAGGCTTTTTTAAAATCTGCATCTGGTAAAATAATCGAAGGATCACTGCCTCCTAATTCCAGAAGACATTTTTTTAAATATTGACCACAAAGACTGGAGATAATCTGACCGGCTTTGACTGAACCCGTGATGCTTACGCCTCCAACACGTGGATCTGCAATAATTTTTTCAGTCATTTCATGCGGAAAAAGCCGATGCACAAAAAAATCACCAAGTCCCGCTTGCGCAAAATAAGATTGTAGTAAATCCCCCGTAGTCGGAGTCACTTCGGAATGTTTTAGCAAGATGACATTTCCCGCTAACATATTAGGGAAAAAAGCACGGAAACCCTGCCAAGCTGGAAAATTCCATGGCAAAACGGAAACGATCACACCCAATGGTTCATGGCTCACGATACTATGATCATATGTGGTATTTTTAACTTCATGAGAATCTAAAAAATGAAGATCAAGGCCACACAAATACTTACTGGTCTCGATACATTTTTTAACTTCCGTCTGCGCGGCTTCAAATGATTTACCCATTTCCTGCGAAATAACTTGAGCAAAATGATCCTTATCGTTTTCCACAATAAGCACCATCTTCAGCATCATTTCCTGACGAGTTCTTAATGAAAATTTCTTCCATTTATTAAAACCGGCATGGAGCTTTTCTAAAGATTCTAAAACAGCCGCTTCTTCAGCGTACTGATAGTTTCGAATTTTTTCTCCTGTCGATGTGTTATAAACAGTCCATTCTTTGCTCATGACTTCCCGATCTATTTATTCTTTTTAAGAATTTCCACTTCAGCTGAAATTTTAAATTTATGATCTTCGGCAAACTTAGAAAACTCTTTTATAAAATCAATTTTACGAATCAGTGCGATCATTTCATTTGTTACTTTGGCCGAAATGTCATCTTTTGTTTTATTCACTTGATTTAAAGCTGTATGCAAAAGTTCTTTAGACATGTCCGAAGGCGATCCGGCTGAAATAATTTTTTTTAGTGTATCCGTCATGTTTCTCGACGATTTTTGTTTTTTATCTTTAGTATTTTTCATATTATTTTTTATATTTATCTTTCACGCGTTTTTTAAAGCTTTCCATCATCGACGGAAGGTTAACGCTGACCAAAGTTTTGGCAATAGCCCCAGGAACTAACAATCCGAAACTAGCTTCGATCGTGTATTTGGCTTTGCATTTTCCGCCAGCCAGATCAGAAATGCGCCAGCTGCCTGACATGGACTTAAAAATATCACCCTCAGTAAAGTGCCAATCGACTTCGGACGGTGATTTCTGTGTCGCTACAATTTTATATTTAATGGTTTTTATAATTGAAACAGAAAACTCCATCTCTTTTTCTTTTTTTCCATTTTTTAAAATTTTAACTGATTTAACATCTGGTAAGAATTCAGAATATTTTTCAAAATCGACCACCAGATTGAAAAACTCTTCTGCGGTACAATTAAACTTTTCGGTCACGACTGCTTCTGCCATTGATAACTCCTTTTATCAGTTTTGGTTGATTCAAATTAACTTTTCTTAAACAAGGCCTCGGCCGCGGAAAGCTGCTTCGCTTTCATATCGACCTTATCTCCAGATTCTTGAGCTTTAAAGAAGTCGCAAAAATTGGCTCGTTCTTTTTCTTTGACCACATCCGCTGAAGGTTCTTTGCATTCGTTGTAGCTTTTCGGATCATACATCTGGCAATTTTTGCAGACGTGCAAATCTGATTTACAAAATGAACATTCGTCACGTCTTCCTATTTGACCTGACAAGTTGGATTCATTTGTTTTTTTACAATGAAAACAGAATACCTTCATGTCGCCCCTTACATCACCACATTTTTAATGGAAAAATTATGATGAGCATCAATGTTACGAATTGTTCCTGTTTGTGAACGCATAACGATCGATTGCGTTTTGGCTCGACCACCGGGAAGGATTTTTACCCCAGCCAACAAGGGACCATCTGTAATACCTGTGGCGCAAAAAATAACATTTCCAGAGGCTAAATCCGTCAACGTAAACTTCTTATGCAAATCTGTAATTCCCATGCGAGTCGCACGTTCTTTTTCTTGTTCATTTCTAAATTTCAGACGGCCTTGAAAGTCGCCACCGAGGCAGCGCATAGCTGCTGCGGAAATAACACCTTCAGGAGCTCCGCCGATTCCGATCAGCATATCAATGCCTGAATCATTCCATCCCGCCGCAACTGCGGCCGAAACGTCTCCGTCGCCAATCAACTGAATGCGAGCTCCGGTTTTACGAACTTCGGCAATGAGATCTGAATGACGAGAGCGATCTAAAATAACCACCGTCACATCGCCCACTGGTTTTTTTAAAGCTTCAGCAACCTGGTGAATGTTTTTCGTCGGAGACAGATCAATATCAATCACACCTTTACAGGCCGGACCCACGGCTATTTTTTCCATGTAAGTGTCTGGTGCGTGAAGAAATCCATTTTTTTCAGCCGCAGCAATCACCGAAATGGCCCCGACGCCGCCAACGGCACAAATCGTCGTTCCTTCTAAAGGATCTAAGGCAATATCAATTTGAGGACTGTCTGGCCCTTTACGACCCACTTTTTCACCGATGTAAAGCATAGGAGCTTCGTCTCGTTCGCCTTCACCGATAACCACGGTTCCATCGATATTAACTGAGTCGAAAGCTTTTCTCATGGCATCGACTGCGGCTTGATCCGCTGCTTTTTCGTCTCCGCGCCCCATCCACTTGGCAGATGAAAGGGCCGCCGCTTCGGTAATACGTACAAATTCTAAGGCGAGATTTCGATCCACGTTTGACTCCTGTATTTTAAGTCTGAAAAGTAATATATAAAACCTATATTGACAGAGAGTTTTAACTACCTCAACATTTAGTTATCGAGGTTTACATAACTATGAATTTTGCAGCCGTAACAAACATAAAACTTCCTTTATTTCTGACACTCCTGAGAATAGTTATGACTTTGCCAATCATTCTACTAGCCTTAGGAAGTTCGCCTTGGATGATCTGGGCCGCCATTGTTTTGTTTATCATCGCTTCAATCACTGATTATTACGACGGCTACTACGCCCGCAAATACAATCAAGTGACGAATCTTGGAAAATTCATGGATCCCGTCGCCGATAAAATTTTGGTTTCATCACTGCTTATTCTTTTTGTTTTTCAAAACAAAGTGGATATTTGGATGGTTATTCTATTTATCACCCGCGACACTTTGATTGGTGGAATCCGCGCAGCCGCTTCGGCGGACGGAGTCATTATATCTGCTCAAACTACGGGCAAATGGAA
>CALMPX010000030.1 GCA_937871355.1 uncultured Bdellovibrio sp. | reverse complement strand
TAAAAATCTTTTTGACTGTTTTGTAAATCCATAAACAGGTAAAGCGAATTCTTGTTTTTCTCCGCGCTTAAAAGCTCCGAGTTGTCCTGTCAGCTCAGTTGAATGTGATGTCACATTTTCGCCCAGCTTCCATTTAAAAGTTAAACCCGCCGGTAAATCTTTTTTAGCCGTAATAATCGCTTTTACGATAGATTGTCCTTCGGCTGATTTAGAAATTTCATCATGTTTGATGCGAACATCGAAGTAGTCTTGATAGATTTGCTGAGAGGCGATTTTAGTTAAGGTATGATCACTGTTTGTCGGAGCTAAAGAAGCCATATCTAACGAGTGAGAATAGTCTCTGTTCATAGCCATATGAGTTACCCCATAGCCGAAAAAAGTTCCAAAGAGCATAATGAAAATTGAATTTATAATGAGCTGTCTGGACATAAATAAGTTCCTCCGGTTTGATCGGTCAATGTGTAGGTGTATTCTGTAGGTGTTGAAATACTTGAAGGTGTGTAAACGCGTACGTTGAGTAAAGCTTTAGTTGAAAGAGACAGATCCGATAATGAAATACTTTTTGGATATGTTGATGTTCTTTCTGAGACAATAACGTCTGAGGCTACACCTCGCGAACAGGTAGAACCATTGCAATCTTCGTTATATTTATAACCTTCATTAAATAATAATAAATCCACGTCTAAGCCAGTTGATCCCGTCACATAGGTTTTGGTTAAGCGAATAGAAGTCACACCAGGTAGTAAGTTCTTATTAATATAATAGAAATGATTTGAAAAACGTTGATCACTTTTAGACGATGAATTGTTCGATTTAGGTATAATTTTTAAAGGACAAGCCACTCCACTGGGAACAAGTTTTGTACCATAAGGTGCCCATGTTGTATAGCCACCAGCTACGTAGTCTGAGTTTCCAAAAAGCTGCATCGCTTCGTCAGTTTCAAATATTGTAAGTAGACCGTTCGATAAAGATCCACCTTTGACGGATTTAAATCGATCCAAAAAACGAACAGAACTTCTAAAAGGATAAATACTTTGACCCATGCCAGTGGAAGTTTTCTCGAATGATTTCCATAATTCATTAAAATTATTTTCGTCGGCACAATTAGCAAAAGGGGCTGCACAGGTATTAGTTGATTTAAA
>CALMPX010000029.1 GCA_937871355.1 uncultured Bdellovibrio sp. | reverse complement strand
AACCGGTGAATGAATCAGCGATAACCGATCCACTAATATCAGCATTGGCATCAGGCAAAAGAATAATGTGATTTTTTGCTCCACCTAAAGCCAGAACGCGTTTTCCTAAACGTGTTCCTCGGTCATAAACCATTTTAGCAATTTTTGTTGAACCGACAAAGCCGATGGCCTTAATCAACGGATGATCAATTAAGGTTTCGACTGTTGAAGCTCCGCCGTGCAAAACAGTCATCAAACCTTTTGGCAGGCCCGCTTCTTTTAAAGCGTCAGCAATAGCCATCGATGTTAAAGGAGTTTTTTCCGACGGCTTCCAAACGTACGCATTTCCGAGAGCTAGATTTATCGGAATGGTCCACATCGGAACCATCGCTGGAAAATTAAATGGCGTGATATTTAAAATAACTCCGAGAGCTTCTCGGCGGTATTCACAACTGACACCACGAGAAACTTCCATGCGTCCACCGACATCTAAATTTTGTAATGACAAAGCGTATTCCAAAACTTCAATGCCTTTCATAAGTCCTGCTTTGCCTTCTTCAAAAGTTTTCCCTGATTCAGAAGCTTTTAAATGAGAAATTTGGTCTAAGTCACGAATTAAAATATTGCGAAATTGAAAAAGAAATTCTGCCCGCTCTTTCATGGAAACAAGAGCCCAATCTTTTTGAGCCACTGCGGCCGCAGTGACCGCCTGATCTATTTGTTCTTTATCTGGACAAGTGACTTCACCAATCACTTCTTGGTTATAAGGACTACGCACAGAAAATTTTTCGCCGCGACCGGGAGCCCATTCTCCGTTAATCATCGGATGAGTTATTATTTTTTGTGTTGGTAACTGAGCTTTCATGAAACCTCTTTTTTGCTTAAGAAACTGAATAGGAGAGTCTAAGTTTTTAACTCTCATTTGTGAAGACATCGCGCATTAAAGTAAGTCTAAAACAGACCTGCCTCAGTGGATTACGATGTTCGTTTGATTTGCAGAGAAAATTCTAAATGATTACTTAATGACTCCACTCGAAAGAGTAGAGGGAGCTGATTTGGTTTTCGATGGTTTTTCACTATTTTTTGCTTTTTGATTTCCTTCACAGGTAACTTCAGTCAGCCACTTTTTTAGTTCAGCTTTGTAATCGACCGATATATCGCTGACCATTTTAGATCGTGCGGCAGCTGAGATTGTGCCGTCGCTCCACTCAGGCATAGTTTTTTCGACAAGAACTTTGCGATGAAATTCTCCGGTGTAAAAACTTCCGTTCCTATTCACGGAAATAGCTAAAGAACTGCGATCCACTCCATTGTGACAGCTTTTGCAGTCCGCTCCAACTTTGACATTTTTCGGAAAATTATTTAAATCGTAGTATGGACTTAAATCAGGCGGTGTTTTTTGTACGATGAGATCATTGAACTCCTCTAAATTTTTAACGCCGCCGACTTCTGTTTTTAAGGAAGCCTCTTTTTGGGGGACGATGGCTCGTGGCCCGCTCGTATGACAGGAAATACACCGTCCACCGAAAAGTTGGCTTTTTGGTGTACCATCGTGCCCTTGGAAACCAAATGAATTAAAATAATATTTTGGCGCAGTTGATTCATTTGATACTTTTCCTATCGCCTGCAACTGGACACCATCATAAGTTGTTGGATCTGGATTATTAGCGGCGAATGAATAATATACTAATAATTTGTCAAATTTTTCTCCGGGAATGTAAATAACTAATCGGGATGAATTTCCTGTGTTGGATTGAAAAAGAGCATATTTCCAGCCGTTTTTAGAAGTGATTTCTCGCCAATTTTTAGGCAAGCCATTTTTTAAATTTTTTAATTCATCGGGCAGCTCTGCCGCCTCAGGAGGAATCGAAGCGAGATATTTTTCATCAGTCATGGTTGCTGAATACATTCCTTTCCCGCCACCTACAAACTGCTTATAATAGTCAAATATTCTATTAGTGCACATATTGATATTATTACTATCAAAACTATTTTTGCATTTTTCTGTAACTGACTTAAGGCGCGAATAAATTTGGTCGGCGTATGGAAATTTTAATAAAGTATTATTCAAATAATCATCCCAATCAGCCTTATTCCAATTTTCGCAATTGGTCTGTTCTTGAGTTACAACAGCCATAAAATTATTATTTATTTGAGCCAAACAGGGCGAAGTGAGGACTAAAAAATTTAAGACGAGCCATAAATTATTTAATTTCATTTAGATTTTTTCCCTCTTATGGAAGATGGACTTCGCTTTGAAAGAAATTCTAAAGAGTCTTTAGAAATATAAATTCCTTGATTTTCATTATTGAAAACAATCTTAACTAAATTATTTTTTTCACAAGAGTCTAATTGAGTCGTCCACTTTTTTGAAAAAACAGAATCCGCTGGAGCCGCATCGATCACGCAGCGCAATCCATCTGGAGCATTTTCTTTTTGAATGATGATAAAAGCTGGTTCTGCAGAAAATATTAATTTTTGAATGGTTAGGTATTTATCCGCACTGAGTAGATATTTTTTTTCAGTACAGTTAAAAGTATTAATTTGAGCTTTGGATATAAGAGGTTTTAAGTCGTCGTTAAAAAATTCCACAGAGTTAGATCTAAGATTCCCCAGGTATGAAAATTGAGCGACCGGATTGCAATCAATTGACGCGAACGAAATATGAAAGGACATTAAAAAAGAAGCAAAAACTGTAATTTTTAACAAACTATGATTCATAACTATTAGTTTAAACTAATGAGTATTTTAGTAAAGTCCAGATCCACCAGTCTAAAGTCGACCTTGTGTTAGATCAGAGATCAATTTATTCTAAAAAGATGAAAAGAATCTTTGAGGAAATAGATCAGTTTAAAAAAATACAATCCGTTTTAAAAAGGGAAGGTTTTTCTATAGACCATATCGATGAATATGGCTTTACTATTTGCGGCAACCATCAAAGCGAAAGAATTGATTTACTGATCACGGGCTTGGTTCACGGTAACGAAGTGATCGGGATTGAAGTGATCAATCGAGTTCTTAAACGCGTCGTAAAAAATAATGAAATAAATATAAATCTTGGATTTTTATTATGCAATATCGAAGCGGCCCAAAAAAATACCCGCTTTGTTGAAAGTGATTTAAATCGTAGTTTTTCGACCAAAGAAATAGTAACTTTGGAACAAAGAAGAGCTTCGGAAATTGCAAAAATTGTTGATCAAACCGACTTTATTTTTGATCTTCATCAAACAGTAGAGCCATCGCTGACGCCGTTTTTTGTGATGGAACACCGCCACGAATTAATTCAAATCGCGAATCAATTATTACCACAGTTTCCGATTGTCACTTTCGGTGCGGGTGGTTTTTCTAAAACAGGTCAAACGATGTTAGAATATGCCTCTGCTAAAGGAGCCAAAGCTATGGTGATCGAATGCGGACAAAATGGTTTTTCTGAAGACTTGTCGCAAAAAATTGAATCAGCTTGTTTAG
>CALMPX010000028.1 GCA_937871355.1 uncultured Bdellovibrio sp. | reverse complement strand
AATCATTGGGATTTACTTAACCAGTAAGACGATTTCGGTAGCCAGTCTGGTGGCTTTTGTGACTTTATGTGGAATTGCCTCGAGAAATGGGATTATGATGATCTCTCATTATCTACATTTAATGAAGCATGAAGGTGAAGTCTTCAGCGAAAAAATGGTTATTCGTGGATCTCTAGAGAGACTGGTTCCGGTGTTGATGACGGCATTGACCGCTATTTTAGGTCTATCTCCACTGGCCTTCGCCGGAGGTACCCCAGGTAAAGAGATTTTGCATCCAGTGGCCGTCGTGATTGTTGGGGGGCTTATTAGCTCTACACTATTGGATATGTTTGTTACGCCCGCTGTATTTTTCCATTTTGGAAAAACATCAGCTGAAAAAAGTATATCCAATATGGAACTAAAAAATATTTTTGAAGGAGAAAAAAATGTTTAAAAACAAAATGGTTTTTGTCGCAGTAGTTTTTACCTTATCATCGTGTGCAAGCCAGCTTCATCGTGGCGTCGTAGCAATGAAAATTAATGACAATACGGCTCACGTCGGTCTTAACAAGAATGAAGTTGTGTTAGGGGATCATGTCGAGCTTTATGGAAATAGATGCGCTGGTAGTGGAAAAAACTCAGACAGATCGTGCGAAAAAGTATCTAAAGGTCATGGTGTCGTAACTCAAATTATAAGTGATAATTACGTATCTGTTCAGTTTGATAAGGGAGTTGCCTTTCAAGAAGGTGATTTTATTGAAAAACATTCACATTAATTAAAGGGAGAAAAAAATGTTTAAAAAAATGATTATCGCTATCGCTTTGTTAGGTTCAATTGGATTATCAGCCCACGAGGGTCACGATGCTACGCCAGGTGCATTAAAATCAAATCACGGTGGTGTGGTTAAGGCCGGGAAAGAAATCAATTTAGAGTATGTGGTATCAGGGGCTGAAGTTAAACTTTATCCTTTAAGCCATGACGGTAAAGATTTAAAAGTCACTGAGGTTACTGTGGATGTGACGAGCAAACTTCCTAAGGGAAAAGATATGAAGTTAAAAACAGATGTCGTGGACGGAGTCTATACGGCTAAAGTAGATTTTAAAAATGCTTATCGCCTCGAGATGAATGTGGAAACAAGCCACCAAAATAAAAAAAGTACATTTAAATTTCAAGTTGAAAAATAGTTTATATGAATTTGAAGTTTAAAGCCGGCCTTATTTTAGGATTGTTTTTATCAGTTAGAGTCTACGCGCTCATTGGAGCGGACGGAATTTTTAAAACCGTAGAAGCTAGTAATCAAGAAGTATTAGCATTACAAAAAAATAGCGACTCTAAACAGGCTTTGAATAAGGCTTCTATTTCTGGATTTTTACCGACCTTATCTGCAGTAGGCGGATGGCAAAAGAATACTGTTGATGATCCTCGTGATTCTGAAAAAGGATACAACGGTTACTTAGAAGGTCGACTCAATATTTTTCGCGGATTTAAAG
>CALMPX010000027.1 GCA_937871355.1 uncultured Bdellovibrio sp. | reverse complement strand
CTAATCCTTGTTACACACAAATTCATCCGACATGTATTCCGGTTCATGGAACGAATCAGTCTAAATTAACGCTCATGTCTGAATCACTTCGTAATGATGGACGCGTTTGGGTTTCAAAAATTAAAGGCGACAAGCGTCCGCCGGCGCAAATTCCAGAGGGTGACCGCGACTATTATTTAGAGCGTATTTATCCAAGTTTTGGTAATTTAGCTCCTCGGGATGTGTCGTCTCGTCAGGCAAAATTTCTAGTTGATCGTGGCTTCGGGGCTCAGGGTGAACAGGCGGTGTATTTAGATTTCGATGACAGCATTAAACGTTTAGGCGAAGACAAAATTGCTGAACGCTATGGAAATTTATTCCAAATGTATGATAAAATTACGGGTGAAAATCCTTACAAACAACCGATGAGAATTTATCCAGCGCCTCATTATACAATGGGTGGTTTGTGGGTGGACTACAATCTTGAATCAACCGTTCCAGGATTATTTGTGGCCGGCGAGGCCAACTTCTCCGATCACGGTGCGAATCGATTGGGAGCCTCTGCTCTGATGCAAGGTTTAGCTGATGGATATTTTGTATTGCCGTACACAATTGGTAATTATATCGCTGGCACTAAAATGGAAAAAGTTCAAACAACAAACGATGCATTTAAAAGTGCAACGGATGAAGCGAATAAAAATATTGCGGGAATACTAAAAACAAAAGGCGATCGCACGGTAGAAAGCATTCATAAAGATCTAGGTCATATCATGTGGGAAAAATGTGGTATGTCGAGAACTCGCGAAGGCTTAACTCAAGCCATTAGCGATATTAAAAAATTACGTTCTGTCTTTAACAACGCGGTTCTTGTTCCCGGCGAAGCGAAAGGGGTTAATCCTGAGCTAGAGAAAGCAGGGCGCGTAGCCGATTTCATCGAGCTCGGCGAACTTATGTGTCGCGATGCTTTGGTTCGTGAAGAATCTTGTGGTGGTCATTTCCGCGAAGAACACCAGGTTGATGGCGAAGCTAAGCGTGATGATGCGAATTTCTGTCACGTCGCTGCTTGGGAGTGGAATGGATCTGCTGATAAAGATCAAACTCGTCACAAAGAAGAATTAGTATTTGATAACGTTCATCTTGCAACACGCTCGTACAAATAGAGAGATAGAGGATTAAATATGTCTGAACACTCGAATAAAAAAAATATTGATTTAAAATTAAAAGTTTGGCGCCAAAAAAACGTCAACGACAAAGGTCAATTTATAACTTATGAAGCAAAACAGGTTTCGCCTGACGATTCATTTTTAGAAATGATCGACGCTGTGAACGAAGGGCTGATTAAAAAAGGCGAAGAGCCTATCGTGTTTGATCATGACTGTCGTGAAGGTATTTGTGGATCTTGTGGTTTTATGATTGATGGAAATGCTCACGGTCCTCAAAAAGGAACAACGGTCTGTCAACTTCATATGAGAAATTTCAATGATGGACAAACATTAACACTTGAACCGTTTCGAGCAACAGCCTTCCCGATGATTAAAGATTTGATGGTGGATCGTTCCGCTTTTGATCGTATTATTAAAGCCGGAGGATACATAACTTCAAATACAGGCGGAGCTCCTGACGCGAATGCTGTTCCCATTCCAAAAGTAGACGCAGACGAATCCTTTTTATCAGCGGCCTGTATCGGATGCGGCGCGTGTGTAGCATCTTGTAAAAATGCATCGGCGGCTTTATTTACAAGCGCTAAAATCACTCATTTAGCTTTATTACCTCAAGGTAAAGTGGAAGCGAATCAACGTGCGCTGGATATGGTCGCGCAAATGGATGCGGAAGGTTTCGGAGCTTGTTCCTCAACCGGCTCATGTTCAGCTTCATGCCCGAAAGAAATTTCACTCATTAATATTGCGAAAATGAATCGCGAGTTGTTACGCGCAAGTTTAACCAAGAAACAAGAATTGTCTGGCGGAGACGGCGCTTAGTGAAAGATTTTTTGAAGATATTTTTAGTTCTTTGTGCCGTAGTCGGAGCGTTCTTTTTTGGACGCAACTACGGCGAAGTGACTCAGGTCGAATCTTCAGAATTTAAGACTTTAAAATCA
>CALMPX010000026.1 GCA_937871355.1 uncultured Bdellovibrio sp. | reverse complement strand
CACTCTATTTAATAAACTAAATTTTTTGGTATTTCTCCCGACAAGTCTTAAGTCTAAGGGGACGCATGAAAACCTATATCAAAAAACCATATGTTTATTTGGGATTGGCGACAGTTATTCTTTTAGCAGGATTTCAAAACTGCAGTGGTGCTCGTTTTACGAAACAAGCTCAATTATCTTCTGAAAGTTTAGTTTCGACTCAGCTCGTACCAGTGAATAATTTTAGCGAAATTCTTTCTGAAAGTCAGCCTCATCATTCTGAAAATGGCATCAATTGGGTTTACGGTGGTTCATGTCCGTTAGGCTTTTCTATTCGTGCGACTTTGATGATCAGTAAAAGTAGGGATTGTATTCCAGAACAAGAGGTAAGAATTCTACCCTGTGTCGATGATGGTTCTGGCGTCGGTCAGTGGAGTTATGAGTCTCTTTATTCAGGTGAAGAAAATGCTATAAAAAATACTTCAATAAATTTTATATTCGATGTGTATAATCCAGATTCACAACTTTCGAACGAATCGTTCGAACCCATTGGCCGTGTTTGGAACAGCGGATCTTCTAATCCAAATCTTCAAGTGGATTAAGGCGCGATAATATCCAACACATGAATATAAAATCAGGGGTACTCATGAATACGATTAAACCACGCAAGAAATTATTTTATTTCACTTTATTTTTCGCATTACCAAGCTTTTTCTTGTTTCTCATGATCTTATTGATCGTGGTATTGAATTTTCCACTTTTTGAATCATTACTTACGATTTTACTTTATGTGCCGCTTTTGGTCTTTTTTGGATACACAATTTATCAAGCAATAATATTTTTTAGAATTAAAGCCCTTCATATTTTTGAAGATCGTTTTGAGCTTGAGTATTCTCATAAAACAAAAAATATTTTATTTAACGATATTTTGAAATTGAAAGTTGTTAATAGTATGGAAGGCACTTACAGCATAACTACGGCTGAAGGTTCTATAGGCATAGGTCCGAATCAATTTGAAATAAAAAAAATGAGCTTATTCACGGAGGCACTTTATCGCAGTCGTCCGGACTTGTTAAGTGCTGAGGATTTTTTAAAAGTGCGAGCACTGCATTTATGTTTTAAAGATGATCATTATAAATACGGCCATTGCGTAGCCTTAATACCTTTTTTATTCGCTTTTGTTCTTTATTTATTCCAGGCTCAACTTTTTATTGTTCCAGATTTTTTCCAATTCTACGGATCAGCTGTATTTACATTGGTTGTGATACAATGGCTACCTTTAACTGTGGTGGAGTTTTGGTTTAACAGAAAATCGATCCAAGATTTAGCACTAAAGCTCAAAGAAAGTTCTCTTGGTGAATATGATATTAAAGCCTTGAAATTAAGAAAAATGAAACGAATCGCTCTTTTGAGTGCGTTGATGTTACCATACTATGTTTTTGTTTATAAATACGATCTTAACTATTTAGATTATAAAGAAGGACATTGGGTCGATGAGCGCTATGGCCATGCCAAAGAAAAATATAAAATAGAAAAAGATCATCATGTTTTTTTCTCAAGAGATTATGATGGTGTCATTGTAGCCATGCCGACTGAGTCAGTAAGTATCAATAGACAAAAAGGTCGAAAGCTAGCTAGTGAAAAGCTTGTGCAAGTTCCTGAAGACCAGTTTGCAGTTCGCTCAGGTGAAGCGGTGTTGCTTGTGAAAAAACAAATGATAGACGGAGTCGTTATTAAGAGCTTCGGCGATTTTTTCTAACTATTTAACAGTACCAATATAAATATACGCGATACCAAAACTCACTGGCGTAAAGCGCATATCAGAAAATTGACCGGTCTTTCTCATGAGATCTAAAAAGTTTTCTTTAGAGGGAAATGCCGCTGAAGATTTTTGAAGGTATTCGTAAGCTTCTTTTTGGCCGGAAACTATTCCACCTAATTTAGGTAAAATATTTTCCGCGTAGTAATTGTAAACCGGTGACACAATCGGCATGTCCATTTTTCCGAATTCCAAAACCATCACTTTGCCACCTGATTTAGTTACGCGAGCCATTTCCTGTAAAGCCACGACTGGATCGTAAACATTGCGAATGCCAAATGAAATCGAAGTGATATCAAACGATTTGTCAGCGTATTGAAGTTTTGTCACATCGGCAAATTCAAATTTAATTTCTAAATTGTCAGCTTTTGCTTTCGTCGGAGCGGTTTCCATCATTTCGACAAAGAAATCTGTTCCGATGACAGTGCCAGTAGGACCCACCGCTTTTTTGAAAGCGATAGCTAAATCGCCTGTGCCTGTAGCGCAATCCAAAACTTTCATACCGGGCTGAGCCTTCGATAACCCAATGACTTTTTTTCTCCAGAGGTGATGAATTCCAACAGATAAAACTGAATTAGCTTTATCGTATTTCGCCGCCACTTTGGAAAACATCGATCTGATTTTTTCTGGGTCCGGAGAATGTTGCGTGATAGGTTTATTTGAATTCATATCTTTGAACTTTCTAAACAGAGGTATTTAATTTTTTATCAAACGCTGCCAAAACTTTTTCCAGTTGCTTCATCATGATATTAAATTTATCAAAGGTTAAAGCTTGTGGTCCGTCTGATAAAGCTTCGCTTGGTTTCGGGTGAACTTCGACGATGATACCGTCAGCTCCCGCCGCTGCAGCGGCATAGGAAATTTGAGGAACAAGAGCGGAAATTCCCACGGCATGAGAAGGATCCACAATAATAGGAAGATTTGTTTTTGTTTTCGCGTAAACCACTCCGTTAAGATCTAAAGTATTACGAGTGGCTGTTTCGAAAGTACGGATCCCACGTTCGCAAAGAATGACGTTGGGGTTTCCACCCATCGTGATATAATCTGCGGCCTTAATCCATTCATCAACATAAGCTGAGAATCCTCGTTTTAAAACAACGGGTTTAGATTGCTGACCTAGTTCTTTAAGTAAAGAGTAGTTATGCATGTTGCGTGCGCCAACTTGGTAAGCATCCACAATTTCAAAAGTTTGCTCCACTTGGCGGATGTCGGTGATTTCAGAAATCAAGCTCAAGCCAGTTTGTTCTTTAATTTTTTTAATGAGGGGAAAAGCCTCTGCGCCTAAGCCTTGAAAGGCGGCCGCTGACGTGCGCATTTTCCAAATACCGCCGCGAAGAAGGGCTGCTCCAGATGATTTGACCGCTTGGGCTGTCGTTAAAAGTTGTTGTTCAGATTCAATAGAGCACGGTCCAGCAATCACTGTGAAATTTGGTCCGCCAATTTTTACTTTTCCGATTTGAACGACCACTTGAGGCTCCATATCAATGCTTACAGCTACTTTAAATTTTATTGCGTAAATGGTGGTCTGCAACTTATCATAGGTGCCGTGACGAATACAAACTTTTTAAAGGATACAGCCGTAGCGAAAGCTTTTTACGATGAAGGTGCCTTTGTGCAAACCTCGGCGGACGGCTTTAAGGTGTTTATAGGTCCTTTTAAAGGATATTCCTCTTTTGCGGAAGCTCAATCGGCTCGTCGATCTGAGAGCGATCCTATTCTTTATAACTCGAATTTTTGGAGTTTTTTAGATCGAAACAGTCCAAAAAATGAGTATTTTACCTCTGAAAAATCCTTCGAGTGCTCTCGCGAGCAGCTGAAGCTGTTCTGTGCGAAAAAAGACGGCATCATAGATAATATCGATTGGAATTCGGTCCATAAGGCTGAATTCCAGCAGCAGTATGATTGGATTCAAGATCAAATTGGCCACGGAAAGCTGCTGAAGGCTCTACCTATTGCTCTTCAAAGTGGTCACGGAGATTTGCCATTGCGGTTGCCTTTCATTTTAGAAAAAATCATTCAGCAACCGACGGTCAATTACAGTTATGGTTTTTGGAATTCGCAATCGGGCATGGTCGGTTATACGCCGGAAGTACTATGCAGTTGGAATAAAAATAATTCTGAATTGAAAACCATGGCCTTAGCAGGAACATGGAGAAAAAATTCAGATCAAGTTACACCTGATTTTTCAGATCAAAAAATTAAAGATGAACACAATTTTGTCATTCAAGATATTCGGAATCAGTTGAAATCCTTTTCCTTGATTCATCAATCGGAAACAACAGTGATTGAGCTTACGCATTTATATCATTTGAAAACTCACTTTGTTTACAGCTGTGATTCCATTCAAAAATATATCGAAGCGGTCCATCTTTTGCACCCGACCGCAGCTTTAGGATTATTTCCTCGTGAAATGACGATGACCCAAGAGTTCTCGCAAATAAATATTCAAAAAACGCGTCAGCAATTCGGCGCCCCTCTGGGTTATGTTTCTCATGAGGAAGGTTTTATGTTAGTGGCTATTCGTAATATTATTTGGACAGATCGTGATATTCAACTTTTTGCAGGCTGCGGTGTGACCAAGGAAAGTTTATTCGCAGACGAATGGCAAGAAATTTTAGCCAAGCAAGACTCTGTTAAAAAAATGTTAGGCGTAGAATCATGAATAAGGAAATAAAAAGACCGCTTCGTAATATCGATCTAGTTAAAACAGTTTTGCAAACATTAAAAAAATTGCGCGTTCAAGATGTCATTGTTTGCGCCGGAGCTCGTAATATTCCCTTAGTGCAGGGGTTAGATTGGCAAGTCGAACACTCTAACAGCAAAGAAGGCTTTCATATCACCAGCTACTTCGAAGAACGTTCCGCGGCCTTTTACGCTCTGGGAAAAGCGAAAGCTTCGGGACATCCGGTAGCGATCGTCACCACGTCTGGAACGGCCGTGGCTGAACTTTTTCCCGCGGTGATTGAAGCCTACTACCAAAATATTCCATTGATTGTCATCACGGCCGATCGCCCTAAAACCTACCGTGGAAGTGGCGCTCCGCAGGCGATTGATCAAGCTCATCTTTTTCAAAAATATGTCGAAGCCTCACTGGATTGGGATATTTTCCAAACAGATTTTTCTTTAACCTGGAGTGGCCGAAAGCCTATTCATTTTAATATTTGCTTTGATGAACCACTCGTTGACGGGGATTTTGCACAGGCTCAAGCCACTGAAACTCAAATCGAACGCATTTACTCCGAACCATCACTTGATTCGGTCATCACGTGCTTAAATCCCTTAGTTATCGTTTCTGAAATTAGAAACAGCGAGCGTTCCATGATCGTTGAATTTATCAAGCAGCATAATTTATTTATTTACCCTGAATTTTTGAGTGGAATTATGAATCATCCTGAGTTGAAGATGTATCAACTCACAAATCTTGAGGGATTTGCGGATCTGCAGAAAAAATATAATTTTCAATCAATTATTCGCATTGGCGGAGTTCCTACGCAAAGAATCTGGCGTGATCTTGAAAATAAATATATCCACTTACCTGTATTAAACTTTTCTGATCGTCAATTTTCGGGACTGGCGCGAGCTTCTTCAACTTATTCTTTGGATCAATTGAAAAATGTGAAAATTATGCATCAAGAACCTTCGATGCTTATCCACCATCGTAATCAGCAGCTTGAAAGTATTAAACAAGATGCGCTTAAAAAATACTTCAATTCAGAACCCGCATTTATTCAAAAATTATCTCACGTGATCAAACAGGCTCCTTTGTATATTGGTAATTCCCTGCCGATTCGTGAATGGGATTTGTTTTCAAATACCGTTCAAAATGA
>CALMPX010000025.1 GCA_937871355.1 uncultured Bdellovibrio sp. | reverse complement strand
CTAGCCCGATTTAATGTAGCTAGCCAGTCTTTATATTTAACATAGTGAGCATCACTTTCCTCACTAACGATTTGCACGCGTTGCTTTACTTTTTGATCTTCAACCATTGAACAAATCACTTGATAAGAACGAGCACCATCAAAAACCCTGACAATAAAATACCCTGACACCCATTCAGGAATAGTATCCTTAAAGAAAATACCGCCTTCTGAAATGTCAACTGTGACTGATTCGAACGACTTACTCTGTCCTTCTATAACAACTTTAATTTGTATATTAATTCGATCATGTAAACGGGTCTGGTGAATTTTTTTAGGCTTAATAATAAAGAAATCTGTATCCGCTTCCACGCCGATTTCTCCATTTTTATGATCCGAAAAACCACTATTTTCTTTACCAGTATCGGAGAAAAAATCAGGATACAAATCTTTAGTAATAAAAATCCAATCACTTTGTTTCAAAGATGAAACTTTAGTGAGCTTAATTTCATTCGTCGACATGGTCTGCATCAAAAGCTGCACCTCACGTAAACTTAAATCGTATAATGTCCAACCCTTTATTGAGTTATGAACTGCCCACATTTTAATTTTTCCGTTTCTAGTTTAACCTTTTCGGCCTTAAGCTCAGATTCAGAGATACCTTTTTTGTTTTTCAACGCTTCAATATTTGACTGTATTTTTTGAATTTGTTGATCCAATTTTGTTTTATCTTGTAAAACTTTTTCCTTGTCGGCCGTGAGCTTCTGAACTTCAGCGGCATAACGTCTTTCATCTTGCTCAAGACCTGAAAGTGTTTTTTTGTTCTGAGCTGAAATTTGATTTAATTCGCTCGTAGCCTTAACCAGTTCGTTCTTACTTTTTAAAGATTCTTTAGTTAAATCCTCACGCTTATCTTTGGCTTTTTCTTCTTCTTTTTTTAAATCAGAAATTTGACTCTTCATTTCTTTTAAGCTCTGTTCAGATGTCTTATGGGTAGCTTCTAAAACTTCAATCTCTTTTTTACTTTTATCTACGCTTGTCGAAATCACTTCCGCTTGCTGTTTTAATTTCGAAACTTCCGTCTCGTTACGTTTAATTTCTGCATCGAGTTTTGCTTTCTCGTGATTTAAGCGAGCTTCTTCCACTTTGGAATCCGCAATGGCTTTCGAAATCATCGCTTTATTTTTAGTTTGAGTGTTTTGCTCATCTGAAAGTTTTTTTTGTTCCGCTAAGACCTGCTTCTGAGCATCTGTAATCTGAGCTTGTAGGCTCTGATGTTCTTTATCTAAATCTTTATTCTTGGCTTGCGTCTCTTTAAGTGTCGCTTCCGTTTTTGCAACTAAGGCCAAAGTCTCAGCGGCTTTAGCTTTCGCCGCTGCTATTTTATCCTGGGACTGTTTGATTTTATTTTGAGAATCAGTAATTTGCTTTTCTGTGACCAGGCGTGCTCGTTCCACTTCGGCAGCTTCCTGCTTTATTTTCGCGATATCTTTTTCTGTCTGGGCTTGTTCTTTTTTTAAATCAGCCTCTAATTTTTTAGCGTTTTCAAAAGATTTACGAGCCTGATCTTTAGCTTCAGATAATTTTTTTGATTCCGTATCTAAACGTTTTTTGACTTCGGCGTGATCAACTTTAGTGGCATCCAAATCGGCTTGGGCCTCTTCGGCTTCGATTTGAGCGGATTCGACATCATTATTCGAAGCGGCATAAACTTGCACTGTACTGAAATGCAATAAAAGAGCAGGTACTAAATAGAGACTGGGCTTCATCATTTTCAATTTTATCATATCGAACATCCTCGTTATTTGTGTCATCTCTATTTTTTGTTGAGATGACTGATCTAACAACTCTTTTCTCACCAACATAGACCTATGTCAGACTGAAATGGCCTGACATTTTTATGCACTGTAAAAAACTTTTACATCCTTAAGTTCCCTTATAGCTTATGATCTGTAAAAGACTTGGCCAAGGTCTTGCTTTATATAAAGTTACCCCCATGGCGGCTAGGCCCCCCCCCAAACCTGGTCGTCTTTTTTTTTCTTTTTTCCATGATTTTCCTATAAGCTAAATCAGTGACGATGAAATTAACTCCATTTATTCTGATGAGCCTTTTAAGCTGCCTATCCTTGGCCATCGAGGAAAGATTATTATCAAGTCATCAACTTGTTGTCATGATCGATCCTGGCCACGGTGGAAACGATAAGGGAACGTCTGTGAAAACTGCAGATCGACTCATTAAAGAATCAGAGTTGACGTTAAATCTTAGTCAAAAAATAATTAAAATAATCAAAGAGAAATATCCCGATCAAATCAATGCCACTGTAACACGAACTCAAAATCGCTATATTCCACTTCAAAAAAGAATTGATTTGTCGAACGAAGAAAAAGTCGATTTTTATCTGAGTCTTCACTATAACTCAGCCTTTTCAGCTTCGATTTCGGGAACAGAAATTTACTTTCCAGAAAATAACAAATCGGTATCAAGCTCGAACAATCTACTGGATTCGATTAAACAAGATTTAGTTGAAACAGGACGAATCAAGCAAAGTCTCAATTTTTCTCATCAGCTTTCGCAAGGCTGGAAAAACACCAATGTTAAAATTCGACGTGCTCCTTTTTTTGTCTTAGAAAAAGCAGATGCACCGTCCATATTAATTGAAGTGGGTTACCTCACGAACCCCATTGAACAAAAAGCTTTATTAAACGAGATGAATCAAGATTTAGCCGCGCAATCTATTGTCAAAGCCCTGCTTGATTTCAAGGAAACCCGTGACAAGCAGCTCAATTAATTAGATTATAGGGAAAAATTCAAACCTGAGATGGATGTTTCTTATGTCAAATTCCCGAAATGATGGCCGCGCACATAATCAATTACGACCGATTAAAATTACTCCGCATGTATCTGAATACGCCGAAGGCTCTGTCCTGGTTGAATTCGGAAAAACGCGTGTTCTTTGCACGGCGACTTACGAATCAAAAGCCCCTTCTTGGCTTCTCGGAACTGGCGCCGGTTGGGTGACGGCCGAATATGGCATGCTACCGCGCTCGACTCATACTCGTATTAAACGGGATAAATCGTTAACTGGCGGACGGACTCAAGAAATTTCTCGTCTCATCGGACGCAGTCTTCGCTCTGCGGTGGATCTGACGGTATTAAACGAAAAACAAATTATCATCGATTGTGATGTGATTAATGCTGATGGTGGAACGCGCACTGCCGCGGTGACAGGTGGATTTGTCGCTTTAGCTTTAGCGCTTAAAAAACTACACGGCTTAAGCGAAATTAAAGGTTTGGGATTGAAACATTACGTCTCGGCTATTTCCGTCGGTTTACTTGAAGAACAAAACACTCAAACTCCTATTTTGGATTTAAATTACGAAGAAGATTCTGATATTGGAACAGATATGAATTTTGTGATGAATCACAAAAGTGAATTTATCGAAGTCCAAGGAACTGCCGAAGAAGGCACATTCACCAAAAAACAATTATTCACCATGATGGATATTGCCGAAGCAGGATGTAAAGAATTATTTCTTCATCAAGAAAAAGTCATCGGTTCTTTTTTCCCCATTCATTTATAAAATCAGCGGAGTTTGAACATGGAATTATGGATAGCGACTGGTAATAAAGGCAAATTAGAAGAATATCAATTAGCTTTACGATCTATGGCTGAACTTAAACTCTATTCTCAAGCGGATCTTAAAAATTTCACGCCTCGTCCTGAAGACGGCGTTACTTTTTTAGATAATGCCCGCATCAAAGCTAAAACAGTTAAAGCATTAAAACCGGGAACCTGGGTTCTGGGTGAAGATGCTGGTTTAGAAGTCGAAGGCTTAGGAAACTTACCCGGAGTTCACTCAGCTCGTTACGCCGGACCGCACGCACGTGATTCTGAAAACGTCGCAAAACTTTTAAAGATGATGCAAATTAGAAATGTTAATCCTCGTACCGCGCATTTTAAATGTGTAACAGTGGTTTATACGCCAACCGGCGAAGAATGGATTTTCGAAGGCAAAATGTCCGGCAAAATCGGATCAAAACCCGTAGGCTTAATGGGTTTCGGTTATGATCCTGTCTTTATCCCTGATGGCGAAGAAAAAACTTTAGCTGAATTAGGTCCCGGTTATAAGATTCAAAAATCACATCGCGCGCAGGCCTTATCGCAATTTTTAGCGAAACTTCAGAATACGTGATTTTTTAAAATTTTCTATTTTTAAACAAATAGTTTATTATTGACATAATTTATTCAAAATAATTAAAATTTTCTATGCCGCCAAAAAAGAAATCAAAAACTGTTATAGTCAAAGAACATCCTCGGCGTGTTCCCGTAAGCAAAAAGAACCCGAAAGGTCGAACTATTGTCGATAGGCATTTACGTCATATTGAAGGATCATATCTAAACGCTAAAATGATAGACGATGTTTTCAAAAAATATAATAAGAAAAATATATTGTTTCCCGAAAAAGAAAAACTCAATTTACCTGACGAAGACCAATACGACGATTTAATTGCAGTTTGGGTCGATTATTTCAATAAAAAATTGAATCTAAAATTTTCTCTCGATCCTAATATGATTAAGGCACTTATCGCATCGGAATCGACATTTAATCCTGAAGTTATTAACAAAAAAGCGACTGGCCTAACGCAAATTACTACAGATACACTTAAAATTCTTCAAGACCTGAGTGGCGAATCTAAAGATTTTGTTTTCAAAGATATTAAACTTAAGGATTTAAAAAATCCCAACGTAGCAATTGCACTAGGAACACGGTGGTTGGCCTATAAAAACCAATACGCGGAGAAAATTCTTAAACGAGCTGCGACTTCAGATGAAGTTATTCAGGTTTATAAAGGCATACTCAATGACACTTCTAAGAAGTCTAACGAAATAATGAAAAAATATAGAGAATTTTATGAAAAACTTAATGCTAAATAATGCTCTGCTTTTTATACTTTCGGTTATACTTTCTAGCTGCCTAAGTACTCAAAAATTTAAAATGACTTCGCTACAAAAAGAAGAACTTAATATTATAGAAACTGACTCCGATAGAATCATTCAAGAATGCTATTTTATGAATGCCGAGAAGGAAAATAATTGGCGCCATCAATACATACTCAGCATACTAAATGATAAAAATGAAGTTATTCCGATTTATTACCCTTTGAATCAAGAAAAATCTGCGTGTAGAGCGCAATTAAAAAAAGTTGAAAAAATTCTTAAAAAAGAATCCCGCGTTCGATTGTGTGCTCGTGATCAAATAGAAAAAATACTTGATGGATCCGAACCAGAAGTTCATGATTTTGGATATTTAGGCAAGCATGAATCCCCTTATCATGCTCTGACTTTTGATACGATTTGTAATTCTAAAGAATGCTACAGCATCAGTGACACATGGACTTACACCTGTCCTGGGTTTAAAAAGTAATGACTAACGTGCTGTTTTTTTAAAAACAGCTTTTTCTAATTTTTCTATCCTATCAGCTAAATCTTCTTCACCCAAAACAGCAGATCTTAACTTTTTATTAAGCCATGTTAAATAACCTACCCCATCATTTTGAGCTTTCTTTTTGGCTACTTCAATAATTTCGTTATCGAGACGAATAGAAGTTAGTGTTTTTTGCTCACGTAGTGCTGAATCAACCTGAGCTTTTGACTTAATGGGACCTTTTACCAGTGTACCTTTTGAAAAATCATAATTGCGCTTCATAAAATCTTCTTTCTTTTTTATTAGCTTTACGGGCTGATATAATTCGAGTGCTATTTTCATCAGGATATGCAATTACAACCACTAAAATATTTAATTTTTTACACATACCAAGATAAACATAGCGTTCTTCTCCTGAGTCTATGTCTTCCTTTAATACAACGACCATTCCACATTGTAGAGCTTCCTTCGCTTGTTGAAAGGCTATTCCGTGCTTTTTAATATTAGCTTTTTCTTTTTGAGGGTCCCATTCATATCTCATCTTAATTAATGTACCACAATGTAGTACAAAAGTAAATAGAACTTAAATACTATGGACCCTATCAGCCGGCTAATACTGAGTTTTCGACTACTTTCTCAACATATTGAAATATCTGATAAATTAGGCCTAATATGGATCTCAAACTTGAACTTTAATGTTTAAAAGCAGTTTTTTATAAAACAATTATTCTATTGCTAGTAACTAAATTCGCTTCCAAAAGTAATCCCAGCGGATTTCATAGCGTTTGTTCCACTTTGATGAAAGTAATAGGCACTTAAAGTCGAGCGCAGAGCATTTGTCATCCAGGAAAAGCCTGATGAATAATAATTTGATTCTCCTAAGTTAGCGATATCGGATTCGAATCGATGAGAGAAACCACACATGTATTGCATTTTGTTGGAGAAACTTACTTTGTATCCAAACGTCTGATAAAAACTATAAGTGTTATTTGAGTCGCCCTCTTCTAAGAAGCGAGAATCAGTTAAAAACTCATGATTATTCGCCGTAAAACTATGTCCAAAGACAACACTTTGTTGGGTCAAATTTTTATTTGTAAATGATCCATTCGTTTTCCCACTATTAAAAATGTTACCCGTTTTATTATAAAAATAATAAGATCCATCTTGATCATTTTTATTATAAACATTTAAACCACGCGATTCATATTTATATCCAAAACGATACTGACTACCGATTTGATGAATACCACCAAATCCAAAAAACATATCTGCCAACTTATTCGATATATTAAAATTAACTCCAGTTGCGGTGTCACCGTCATCAGTCACCTGATTGACTTGATTCGTACTTTCATTCATGCGAAGACCCACTTGAAAACCGAAAGGAAAATCTCTGAAGGCGAACGAATAAGACAATGAATACTGCTCTGCTTTGACGTTGACTGTTTCAGATCCATTTGCAATTGAATTTGTGTATTGTGATTCTGCAGACAATTGATTGGCTAAAGAAAATTCATGGATAAAAACTTCAAATGCTTGAATGCTTGAAATATAATTCGGAGCAAGCTTAGTTGAATTAAATCGATTGTTTTTATTTTCAGATTGAAACGAAGTTAAAGTTGTCCCCGTTAAACTAAAATGACTGTTCTTTCTCTCTGACAATAAAGCAGGATTATAAAATGACGGCGCCGTAGATTCGGTGATCGCGGCTCCGCTGTTACCCAACGCTGATTCACGTAAACCGACAGAAATCTGGGCCATCAAAATCGGAGCAGATAGAAAAAATACAAAAAATAAAATAGAATTCATGAATATCCGATAAAAGGAATAGATTGGTGCGACCTGCAGGACTTGAACCTGCGACACCTTGCATGTCATGCAAGTACTCTACCAACTGAGCTAAGATCGCCTTCAAATGTCTGTAAAAATTAGCAATTTGTCCTTTGAAGTTCAACCTTTTTTAAAGTTTTTATGATGGGTCTTGCTTGTTTTATGAAGATTTTGTAACTGTACACGCATGGATCTTCAACATCTCCTTCCTTTCATCATCACAGGTGCTACTGTTTCCATCTTACATGCCGCTTTGCCGACACATTGGCTTCCCTTTGTCCTAGCCGCTAAAACCCAAAAATGGCCCTATAAAAAGGTCCTGGCGATCTTACTTATCGCCGGTATCGGTCACATTTTAACAACGACCGCCATCGGAGCCGGAGTGGTGTGGGTCAGCATGAAGTTGAACGAAAGCTTCGAACAGATCTTCATCATACTCGCGTCGATCT
>CALMPX010000024.1 GCA_937871355.1 uncultured Bdellovibrio sp. | reverse complement strand
ACTTTACTGCCTGCTGACCTTTCAAACATTCACACTTTTTCTGATTTAGCCAAAAAAGCGATTTCAATTTATGGAACGCTGGACGTTCTCATTAATAATGCAGGCATTTCTCAACGTGGATATGCCGTGGACACGGCTTTCGAAGTCGAAATGAAAATTTTTAACCTAGATCTTCTCAGCCCGATCGCTTTAACCAAAGCTGTGCTCCCACATTTCATTGAAAATAAAAAAGGTCGTATTATCGTCACCAGTAGTTTATTAGGGGTTTTAGAAATACCCTCCTCAACCAGCTATTGCGGCGCCAAACACGGAATTAATGGTTACTTTGGAGCCTTAGCCTATGAGCTTCTTCCTCTAGGTATTCACGTTCACATTCTACAGCCAGGTTTTGTTAAAACAGAAATATCTCTTCAAGCCCTTAATTCTAAAGGAGAAAATCATGGTAAGATGGACTCCGATCATCGTAAAGCCATGTCCGCTGAAACCTTTGCAAATCGCGCTTATGACCAGATACTCAAAAATAAGGTCTATATAACCGTGGCTGGCAAGGAAGGCTTAGCCGTTTATTTAAAGCGTTTCTGCCCTGGATTTTACCAATTTCTTGTCCATCGCATGGCACATAAATTATTCAAAGAACGCACGAATCGGAACTAAAAAGACCTCCCAACAGTTGATCCTAAAAAAATACTAGCCAATAAGTGGCAAATCGAATAAACTAAGGACTCAACGTTAAGGTCTGTTATGAGTGAAAAAGCATTGGGCTCGTTCTCCTCTTAGTGGCAATTACCCGTTCCTTAGGAGGAATTCATGGGCAAAAAAATATACGTAGGCAACTTATCATACAATATGGACGATCAAACACTTGGACAAGTGTTCTCGGCTTTCGGAACTGTTGAATCAGCTCGCATCGTAACTGATCGCGAATCTGGACGCAGCAAAGGTTTCGGTTTCGTAGAAATGTCTTCTGATTCAGAAGCTTCTGCAGCAATTGATAAATTAAACGGAACTGATCAATTAGGTCGTTCTATGAACGTTAGCGAAGCTAAACCAATGGCTCCACGCGAAAATCGCGGCGGTGGCGGTGGCGGTAACTTCAGAAATAACCGTTACTAATAATGTCTAAAGATGATTTGGTAACACTCACTGGCAAAATCTCTGATATGTCAGGCGGAGGCGTTTACCACATTCTTTTAGAAAACGGATTAAGCATCAAAGCTCGTCTTTGTGGAAAAATGAAGAAATTCAATATTAAAGTGGTGGTTGGAGACTCAGTCGACGTGGGAATTTCCCCGTACGATCCAACTCACGGTTTAATCACCCACAGACATAAAGTAGTTCGAGGTTAGATCCAATTTTCAATAGATCATTTAAAAGAGACTTAAGGCAAAGCTTTAAGTCTCTTTTTTTTTGCTTTTATTTTAATAAAATTTAACGACAGTATTCTTCCGGCCACTTTTTATTTTTAGGATAGCTATCCACAAAGCATCTTTGCGCTTTATTCAAG
>CALMPX010000023.1 GCA_937871355.1 uncultured Bdellovibrio sp. | reverse complement strand
CCCCAGCAACGAACTTGGCCCGCTTCAGGGCCACTTCCCATCAACGCACAACTATGATAGCCACCATTCGCAATCTGCGATACATCATTTAATCCACTGACCAACACAGGTGTTAAACTATCTGTTGTAGTTCCATCTCCTAGTTGACCAACATTATTCCATCCCCAACACCGCACTTGACCTGCTTCAGACCCACTCCCGATCAATGCACAACTATGGAGTCGATCTAACGCAATCTGAGTGACATGAGCTAATCCACTGACCAAAACAGGTGTTAATCTTGCTGTGGCGGTGCCGTCTCCTAATTGACCTAAGCCATTATCTCCCCAACACCGCACTTGACCGGCTTCCGGGCCACTCCCAACAAGACCACAACTATATCCCTCTCCAGTAGCAATCTGCGCATAATCTTTAGCATTCACCAACATCGGTGATGATGTTGCATCAACACCGATCGCGGTTAAATTAATCGAACTATTTGTTCCCGATTGATCACAGCTTCTGTTCAATGTGGCTGTGGCGGTTCCATCACTTTGCGGATTAGCTTTAACTGTTACAAAACACATACTCGCTTTAGCCATTCCACCCGCACTACAGGTGTAGTTCATTAAAGTAAAATCACTCGTGTTATCCAGACTTGGCACACTACAACCTGTGTAAACATATTTGGTTGGATTTCGATACATGAACGTCAGTTCATTCGATTGTTTTGATAAACTCACGGTGTTGAATGAAAAACTTCCGCTTGTTACGGCGGCATGAGCCTGAGACCAATCTGCTAAGTAAGTCGCAACACCTGTAGATTCGATACCGTCTGTTGTTGTGCTGACAACTCCGCCTACAGCACATGTTCTTGATAATGTTGTTCTTTTTATTCCCGCGGAAGATGGTCTGGCGCGAACTTGCACCTGACACGTTGAACCATTATTTAAATCATTTAACTGACAACTATCACTACTGATTAAAAAGTCTGTGGTGTTACTTAGTGTCGGTAATCCACAACTGGTCGCAGGTGAATTTCCGGTATTTTCTAGTTCAAAAATCTGAGAATTCGATTCATCACCTACATCAACATTTCCTAAATCGAGCGCCATTTGATTCCAAGCTAAAACAGGCGCAGGAATTTCCCCAGTCACCGTGATTTGATCTGCGGTGGTACTGACCGTTCCACCGATCACACATATTCTGGAAAGAGTCGTTTGCTTTAAGCCAGCCGATTGTGGATTCGCTCGAACATCGACTGTACAGTTTGAACTTGTAGAAAGATTTGAAGTTCCACAAGTATCATTGATTAACGAAAAATCTGTCGTGTTCGACAACGTTGGTGCTGAACATGTTTTAGCTGAGGCCACTGAGCTGCTATTTGACAAAGTAAATGTTGTATCCGTATCTGTTCCGACAGACTGAGTTCCAAAACTATAAGTTAAGGGACTCCATGCTAAAACAGGCGCCACCCCTGTGACTTTAATTTTTGATAATTGCGTGGCCACCGTTCCTACGCCTGCACAGTCACGTGTGATGGAAGTTCGCTTTAACCCACCACTCATCGGTTTGGCACGAAGTCCTATCACGCACGTTTCGGTCGGAAGTAAAGTGGGATTGGTGCACGTGTTACTGTCTATTTCAAAATCTGTGGAATTTGATAAAGTCACGGTCCCACAACCGGTCACACTTTGCGTTCCCGCATTGGTCAATGTGAAATTGTACGTCGAAGCCGCATAGTCACCGATCGCTACACTTCCATAATTTTTAGTCGTCGTCGGCGTCCATGAAACATTTGTCACAACAGCATTCACTTTAGCTGCGGTGACAGGATTCATTCTTGTTGAATCCAAATCACAAGATCTCACGATATTCACATCTTTAAGCCCTTGTGATTGAGGACTGGCTGTTATCACCACTTCACAACTGGCAAATGGTTCCATTTCAGACGCACAAGTTGTCGATTCGATCGTGAAATCTGTTTCGTTCGTTAAATACGGTGTATCGCAATTGATCGCTTTAACATTTGATTTGTTTGTTAAGATAAATGTTTTTGATTTAATCGATCCGATTCCGACATCACCTAAATCGTAAGTGGTCGTGCCATTATCCCAAATCAAACCCTCTTGCATGAGATTAACGACGGAATAATTTTTAAAAGGATTACATCCTGTTAAACTCAGAATAATTGCAAAATAAAGATGGCGAAAAATGAACTTCATTCTTTGTTTTTATCGGGCTAATTGAGACAAAAATGAAGGTTCTTTGAAACTGAATAGGTAGATTCATTTAATTATGCAGGTAATTATGCAAAAAAATGAAAATCTACCCATTGTTGCTTATAAGCGAAATCGGGTGCTTTAAATCTTATAATCGACTATGGATAAAAATCTTGTGGCTATGATCAAAAGATTTATCAACTAATTCTCATTTTGGTACAATCAATAAAAAAGCAGAGAGATCATTGATCTCTCTGCTTTTTTATTTTTCGATTTCTAATAAAGTAATCTGTTTTTTATATTTTTCCACCTGAGCGAATTAAATTCAACGCAGATCCTGCTTTGAACCATTTAATTTGTTCCGCATTATAGGTGTGTCTGATTTCTATTTTATCTGTTGTTCCATCCGCATGCTTCGCTTCCAAGATAAGGTTTTTTCCAGGAGCAATATCTTTCAGCCCGTGAATACTTAAAGCGTCTTTTTCTTGAAGTTTTTCGTAATCGCTTGGATTAACAAATGTTGCAGCTAATATACCTTGTTTTTTCAAGTTTGTTTCGTGTATTCGTGCAAATGATTTTGTGATCACAGCCGTGCAACCTAAGAATCGAGGACACATCGCTGCGTGCTCACGAGAAGAACCTTCACCGTAGTTTTCATCTCCGACGATCATCCAACTTTTACCATTTTTTTGATAATCGCGAGCCACTTGAGCGTATTCTTGAAGTGCGCCCGTTAATTGATTGTGACCTTTTCCATTTTCAGTTGGGATAAACGCGTTCACCGCACCTAATAACATATTATTAGAAATGTTATCTAAGTGACCACGGTAGTTAAGCCATTTTCCTGCGGGGCTGATATGATCTGTTGTACATTTTCCTTTAGCTTTGGCTAATAATAAATGTCCTTCGAAATCTTGGCCATTCCATTTTGCAAATGGTTTTAATAATTGCAAACGATCTGAATTTGGATTCACCGCGATCTGTGCTGTAGCTCCTTCTGGTTTTTGGTAACCATCAAGGTCTGGCATAAATCCTTTTTCAGGAAGCTCCGGTGCTTGAGGTGGTTTCAATTTCATTTTACCAGTAGGCCCAACTAATTCATCGAACATCGGATTGAAATCAATACGTCCCGCCAAACCCATGGCCATAACGATTTCCGGTGAACCGATAAAGCAAAGCGTTTCAGGATTAGCATCATTACGTCCGCGGAAGTTACGATTAAACGAAGTTAAAATCGTATTTTTTTCACCGGTTTTCACATCGTCACGTTTCCATTGACCGATACAAGGACCACAGGCATTAGCTAAAACCACAGCTCCAACTGCTTCAAAGGTTTTCATTTGTCCATCACGAGTAATCGTGTTTTGAATTTGAGTCGATCCTGGTGATACTAAAAATGGTTGAGCCATTTTCACTCCGATGGACATAGCTTGTTCGGCTAACATCGCAGAACGACCAATATCTTCGTACGACGAGTTGGTGCAAGAACCGATGAGGGCGCTTGATAATTTTGTCGACCAGTTATTTAATTTGGCTTCTTCCGCAATTTTAGAAATGGGCCGAGCTAAATCTGGAGTATGAGGACCCACTAAGTGCGGCTCTAAAGTTGTTAAATCAATTTCATAAACTTCATCGAAGTATTTCGCTGGATTTGCAATGACATCACTATCGGCACGTAAAATATCTTTGTTCTTATCGGCTTCAGCCGCTAGCTCGGCACGGCCTGTAGCTTTTAGGTAAGCCGCCATTTTGTCATCATAGGGAAACACCGAACATGTTGCTCCTAATTCAGCTCCCATATTTGTAATGGTTGCTTTTCCCGTACAAGAAATTGAATCGGCACCTTCACCGAAATATTCAACCACTTTATCTGTTCCACCTTTAACCGTTAACATTCCGCAAAGTTTGAGAATCACGTCTTTAGCCGAAGTCCAACCATTCATTTTTCCTTTAAGATGTATTCCAATGATTTTTGGATTTTTAACTTCCCAAGGAAGCCCCACCATCACATCCGAAGCATCAGATCCACCGACACCGACCGCACACATTCCCAGACCTCCTGCATTGGGCGTATGAGAATCTGTTCCAATCATCAATCCACCGGGGAAGGCATAGTTTTCTAAAATAACTTGATGGATGATTCCGGCGCCTGGTTTCCAAAAACCAATATTATACTTTGAAGATGTCGTCGCTAAAAAATCAAAAACTTCTTTATTCGACATGTTCGATGCGGCCATATCTTTTTCTTTACCTAAATGAGCTTGAATCAAGTGATCGCAATGAACAGTTGATGGAACAGCGGCTTCCGCTTTATCAGCTAACATGAATTGTAATAGTGCCATTTGAGCTGTGGCATCCTGCATAGCTACACGGTCCGGATGTAATAAGAGGAAAGCTTTTCCGCGCTCGAGATCTTGATTTTGAGGGTCGGCTAAATGCCCGTAAATAATTTTTTCGGCTAAAGTTAACGAACGGTTTAAACGTTTTTGGACAATCGCTGTTCTTTCGCGAGTTGTTTTGTAAACTTGAGTTAACATCTCTTTTGTTGTTTCGATTTTGGCCATGAGATCCTTCTTTCATTTTGTATTCAATTTGATGGTTTATCTTCGACTAATTTAATAGTAGAAAAAATAGAATAATTGGAATATAATTAATTCTATTAAGGAATATGTAAGACCTAGGTCAGAATGAGCTGACCCGATTAGTGTCTATCCGATGAAAGGTCGATCATGATTAGCTACTTAGAGGCTCTATTAGCTTTAGAACGAACTGGCACGATCAGCGAAGCGGCCGCACAACTTCGACTGACCCAATCCGCGGTGACGAAACGAATTCAAGCCCTGCAGAACGAAGTTCAGTTTAAAGTCATTGAACCCGACGGACGTCGAGTCAGACTCACGGCAAAGGGACAAAGCCTGCTCGATAAAGCTCGCCCGTTGATTTCCGAGATTAAAAATCTAAAAGATATTCAAACCGAAAACGAGATGACTCAATTTTCTATCGGAGTTTCCGATTCCATTGCGGCCTCTTGGGGACCACGTCTTATTCGCTTAGCCACTAAAAAAGAAAAAAATCTGATCCTGAATATTCACGTTCACCGAAGCACGTTAGTAGAAGAAAATGTAAAATTAGGTCGATACCATTTAGGTCTTTGCGTGAGCCCCACCGATGACAAACAGCTCGTTTCCGAAATTATATCAGAAGAATCGATGGTACTTTTATCCAATCGTTTCGATCCCGAATCAACGGCTCAAAAAATAATTACCATTGAACCCAATTCAGCCACGTGGAAAGTGATCGTAGATAAAGCAATAAAACATTCTAAAATTAAAAACTACGAATTAGTTTATGTTGAATCTTTCGCGGCTATCGTACAAATGGTCAAAGAAGGCTTCGGCCATGGCTTAGTCCCGATTGGTGTAGCACTGACGATGGGAGCTCCGAAAAAAGCCATTCATCTTTTATTGCCATCAATAAAAAGGGAGATCAAATTGATCTCCCGTAAAAATATATCTTTATTACCTGCGATACAATCCCTGGTCGTTTCTTTGAAAGAAACATCGAAGGAATTGTTTTAGCTCTTATTTCTTTTTAATGATTTGCTGTTGTCTATCAATAGATTTTTCAACCGTTGATGACTCATTTTGTGGGTAGTAACCAATCAAATCACCTGCCGCTTGACCTTTGTTGAAGTAAAACGACTGAAGCGAGAACGGTTTAATCACAGCATTCATTAAATTGTCTTCGAATCCGAAATAAGGATGATCTTTTTGATTCGTTGAAATCACGTAGGACCCTTCAGCTTGATTTTCTTTTGATAAGTAATCATCAAATTCGGCTGAGCTTCCGGCGTAGTACGTTGTTAAGATTTTGAATTTTAAGTTATTGTTCGCATCTTTAGCCAAGGCCGATAAGTCGGCTTGTAAAACCACTAATGTTGAATCTTTATATTGTTTGATATCTTGTACATCCAGAATAGCCGCTGTGTAATCTTCAAGATCAGACACCGTTTCCATTTTTTTAGGATCACCTTTAGCTGATTTTAATTCACCTTCAAAAGATTTTCTTATTTGTCGAGCCATCGCCGCATCTAATAAAATGGAAGCGTCCTGTTTAACCGCCTGACCTGGAATACTAGCTAAGTTTGTTCCGACAAGCTCTTGATCGAATACTCCATCATTATCACTGTCGAATAAAATACTGATATCACAATACGTCCAAGTGCTCATGGGCTTATATGTTTTCACGGCAAATTGAATCAATTGAGAAGATGTTCCATCGTCGTTTTGTTTCGTTACAATTCTGTAATCTGCTGATTGCATATCACA
>CALMPX010000022.1 GCA_937871355.1 uncultured Bdellovibrio sp. | reverse complement strand
CTCAATAAAAGGCATTTTAATAACTTCTGATGAAAATCCAGCTTTCTGTTTTGCAACCGAAGACTCTGACCAGGGATTTTCTGACAATCCAGGAATTGAAACTCTTGTTTCAACGACATTTGCTCCTTGCGAAAAGAAGGCGGCTGCGTTGCCTTTGGATTCTCCCGGGCAGTATTGAAAAATATCTCTTACGTGGCTGATGCCGTGGTCTTGTAGCTTTTTGTTTACTTGATTAAGAAATAGATTTGCTTCGGGATCAGAATTGATCATCTCAATATAGATATCAAGAACATCTGTTGCCGAAATATCTTTTGGCCAAGTCATAACATCGACATTCTTAATAATAAGCTGTCCATTCTCGTTCACTTGCGAACGAGCTGAAAAACTAAAACTTAGAAAAAAAAGAATAAGTAGATATTGAAACTTCATCGACCGTGATTCTATAGGAACGAGTCGGGTGCTAATAGATGTTATATTTTAGACAGGCATTTTTTACCAAAATAGCCAGTTAGTTTAAATTTGGTGCGCGAAGGGGGACTTGAACCCCCACACCTTTCGGCTTACGCACCTCAAGCGCACGTGTCTACCAATTCCACCATCCGCGCATCCGGAATGATCCACGGAGATTAAAACAAAACCGCGTTAAACAGTCAAACCCTGATGTCTTACTTTGAGATTTTATAATTAAAATAAAGCCCTGTCTTAAGGCAGCCGATATAATAGGGTATGAAAAATATCTTTTTATTCTTAGTGGCCGGTCTTTTATCAATTTCTTTAGCTCAAGCTCAAGAAGAGGGAGATCCAGTGGCAGAGGCCCAGGCGTTTTTAAAGAACGAACAAAAGCGTGAGGATCTATTTAAAAAGGATGAAAAAGCTAAACAAGCCGATACCTTTGCTGGCCAAGCGGTCGGCGGAGATAAGGCCTCTAAAGAAGAACTCTATAGTATCAGTGCAGATATAATGGCTCAGTTAGCAAAAGATGGTAAAGAAGATCCAGCGAAAATGCAGGAGATCTTAAAAAAAGCCCTGGCTAACCCAGAGGCCTTTACCAAATCACTCAGTCCCGAAGTTCAAGCGCGCATAAAAGCTGTGGCTGATAAGACAGAGAGTCAACGCGCGGTTAATGGTTCAAAAGATAAATCGTTAAAATCACCTTAATTCATTTCACCTCTCAGCTATTTTTCATAGGACGAAGCGCTCTAGATGAACGTCTAGTTGTGTGCTTTAATACTCACTTTTTTTATTCTTTGCTAACCCGTTGTTGGTCGACAGATGTCTTAATTATAAGAGCACGGAAGCTCTGAAAGCTAAGATGATCAAGGAAACTAAAGCATCTTGGGACCTTCAAAAAAACGACGACAGTGATTCTGCTAGGATGGTGGATCAACTGAACGTCTGGTGGAAGAAGGTTGAGTGATCGAAATTTGAAAAAGGAGTTTCAAATGGAATTATTCGATGTATTTGTTTTTTGCGCAATTTATTCAGGCGTCGTGGTCTACTCCCTCTGGATGACGATGGCTGATAAAGTTGAAACAAAAATGATAAAAGTTCGTAAATAAGAATTTGTCTGGGTTTTTGGTGGTTCCCCAGGTAAGTTTTTTAGCGGAAGTGATGAACTTCCGCTTTTTTTATTTTTGTTTTCAGATTAAGCTACGTTTATGAAAAAAAAATCATTAAAATTTCTTTTACTTTTCGGATCCATTTTTATTTATCTTGGTTGTGTTGGCCCGGTCGTTACGACGGACGCAAAAAATCCGCCTCCTCAAGATCAGGTTACTCAAGGAGCACCTGGTATAGGGCTGATGATGAATTTAGTGAACTTGGCCACGGGTAATCTCGTCAAATCAAAAACAAATATTAATATTAACTTCAGTATGCGATGTATTTCAGATCGATTTTCGTTAGAACTGCGTTTGAAAGAAAAACGAGTTTATTACGAAGAACTGATGCTATCTCGGCAAAATCAAATTCAAGTTAATGTTCCAGAAGGTCAATACCAATTAATACTTAAAAAAATGACAGCCCCTTATGACGAGGTTAAAACGGAACTTCGAGTGACGCCTCAAAATAGTGAATATAGCATTACCGCTTGCGATTAACTCAGTCTGTGTTAAAAAAGTCGCTATGAAATTATCGGATCTCCAATACTCTTATCCTGAAGACTTAATTGCCTTAGAACCGGCTCGCCCAACGCGCGTGATGTGGGTGGATTCAGCTGATCAGCCCGTTGAAATTTCGGTGGCCGAGTTATTAAATAAAATCCCCGCAGGAGATGTCCTTGTTTTAAATGACACGAAAGTATTAAAACGACGTGTATTCACGGCAGACGGATTAGAAATTTTATTTTTAGATCAAAAAATAGAGTCGACGAAACATAATACTTGGAGTGTTTTGTTTCCTTCAAAGAAATTTAAAGTCGGCGATGAAATCATTTTGCCGAATCAAGCAAAAATGATTTTATTGGAAAAAGGTTTGCCGCAAAAAGTAAAAGTCGTTCCTGAATTGACCGAGGCTGACTTTGAAAAATTCGGAGAATTACCTTTGCCTCCTTATATTCAAAAAGCACGAGAAGGTCGTCACACGGTGGATGATGATGATCACTGGTATCAAACAGCTTGGGCGGATAAAGCGGGAAGTTTTGCGGCTCCGACAGCGAGCCTTCATTTTTCTGAAAGTGATATTGAATCACTTGAAAAAAAAGGCGTACATGTTTTAAAAATTACTTTGCATGTGGGATTGGGAACTTTTCTTCCCGTTAAGGCAGAAGATTTAGATAACCATCAAATGCACGGCGAAGTTTATCAAGTTGATCAAGCGGTATGGGATAAGATTCTTTCTGTTCAAAAAGAAAATCGCGGGATCTGGGCCTTGGGAACAACGGTGACGCGTACTTTAGAAACCATCGCTCGCACTGGTGAATTGTCTGGTGAATCTAAATTATTATTGCAAGTCGGAAGCGAATTTAAAATTGTGAACCGTCTTTTGACAAATTTTCATCAGCCCGAATCGACTTTGTTAGCTCTCGTTGCAGCCTTCGTGGGTTTAGGCAAAACAAAAGCCTGTTATCAATGGGCTATCGCACGTAAGTTTAAACTATTCAGTTATGGCCATCTTAGCGTTTGGGTGAGATAGCTCGAGCAGCGGAACCTGATCAGGTTCAAATCAAATATAAGCATTAAAGTACATGAGTGGTAATTGCAGAGCGCTACTTCATGGAAAATTATATAAATAAAACTTCCCAAATAAAGGAAGTTTTGCTATGATGCTTGAGTATCGTAAGTACCCTGTGTTTTTGAAATTTGGTGGGATGTTCTTTCATGAGCTTTGGATCGATCCTCATTATGAGGAAGGTCATAGAAGTTACATGGATGACCAGTTGATTTTAAGATTAGTGAGAAATATTTATAATCATGATGTGAAGCTTGAATCAACAATAGTTGGTTATAAATATTTTAAAGTAAACACAAAGTATGATTCAAAAAGTTATCGTTTAATTGTCGTAGTGCCTACTGATTTCAGTTATTTAGGTGTAAGAAGTGCCTTTAGAATAAAGGAGAGTAAAAATGAAGAAAACAAAGACTAAGCTCAAAGTAACTTATAGTAAAACTCCTCCCCCTGGATGGCCGACTGAAGCCGAATGGAAGCTGATTGAAGCTGATCTGGCCACAAAGCCCGCGACGCGTATTATTCCTATTTCTGAGATGACTGTGTCTCAGTTAATTAAAAAAGAACTCTGCGCTGAATTCATTAGATATATAAATAAAAATAAAATGAAGCAAAAAGAGTTAGCAGCCATTCTTAAAATCACAGAATCACGCATGAGTGAAATTCTTCATTATTATTTTGATCATTATACGATCGATCGTTTGTTAGAACTTCTGATTATCATTAAACCCGAAGCACGTCTTAAAATAGTCGCATAGAGATTTTTAATTTTGGTTATTGTTTGAAACAATCATTTTAAAACGCGTCTTCATGCGAGGCTATGTGCAGATAAAGCACATAGCCTCGTTAATTATTTGGATAAAAACATAGGCTTTTTTATAAAATAAGTATATATCTTGCCTGCATGAATACTGATACACCAAACACCACCGCATCCGATCTCAAACCAGGTCAATTTAAACTCCATAAAAAAATCGGAAACGCTCGTCGTGCGACGTTTATGACAGATCATGGATCGTTTCAAACTCCTTGTTTTATGGCGGTAGGAACGAAGGCCACTGTAAAGGCCATGACTCCAGAAGAACTCATCGACTGCGGGACTCAAGTGGTTTTAGGTAACACTTATCATTTGCATTTACGCCCTGGTGAAAAGCTGATTAAAAAAATGGGTGGTCTGCATAAATTTATGAATTGGAACGGGCCGATCTTAACGGATTCGGGTGGGTTTCAAATTTTTTCTTTATCGAGTCTTCGTAAGATGTCGGAAAAAGGCGTAGAATTTCGTTCGCACATTGATGGGTCTAAATATTTTATTTCTCCTGAAAAAAGTATGGAGATTCAAATGGATTTGGGATCGGATATCATCATGGCCTTTGATGAATGTTTAAAATATCCATCAACCGATGATGAAATTAAAAGATCGATGGATCTAACTCATCGTTGGTTGATTCGATCAGCTGCGGCCATGACCAGACCCGAAAGTTCTTTATTTGGAATTGTTCAAGGTGGATTAAGTCTAGAACACCGTAAGTATTCATTGGCTCAGGTGACGAGTGTGGATCTTCCAGGGTATGCCTTAGGTGGTTTCTCGGTGGGAGAGCCAATTCACCTTATGCATGAGTTGATGCCTCAGGTGGCGCCATTGATGCCGGAAGATAAACCTCGTTATTTGATGGGAGTGGGAACTCCGTTAGATTTAGTTCTTTCAGTCGATGCCGGAATCGATATGTTTGACTGTGTTTTGCCTACGCGTGTTGCACGTAATGGAACATTGTACACGTGGTCCGGTAAAGTCAGCATCAAACGCGAGATGTACAAAGAAGATCCGTCGGCTTTAGATGCTGAATGTGATTGTTATACTTGCAAAAACTACTCAAAAGCCTACCTTCGGCACTTATTTTTAAGTGGTGAAATATTAAGCGCTCGTTTAAACACGATTCATAATCTTCATTTTTATATGTCTCTGATGAAGAAAATGAGATCCGCTATCGAGAGTGACACCTGGGAAACCTTCCGTGATGATTGTCTAACGCGATTCGTAAGATCAGATAAGGATTCTTGAACAGTTTAGCGTTTAAGTGTTCAATTTTACTTTAACTTTTTATTATTTACAAAAGGACAAAGTATGTTGAAATCAATGATCCTCACGCTCTCTTTAATCTTAACTCAAGCAACGGTTGTTTTCGCTCAAACGACTCCAGCACCTGGCGCCCCTGAAACAGCTCCGGCTTGGATGCAATTTGTGCCGATCGCCGTGATCATGTTTGTATTTTATTTCTTTTTGATTCGTCCGCAAGCGAAAAAACAAAAAGAGCAAGTTAATTTCTTAACGACTTTAAAAGCCGGAGATCAAATCATCACTCAGTCGGGTATCTTAGGAAAAATTTCTGGAATTAACGAACATATCGTTAATCTTGAAATTGCCAATAACGTTCAAATCAAAATTTTGAAAAGCCAAGTATTGGCCATGCAAAACACACTTCAAGCTAAATAATTTTTAATAAATACAAAGAGGGAAACATCATGGAAAATTTACGACTCAGAACATGGATAGCGGGTTTAGCAATAGCATTAGCTGTTGTTTTTATTATCCCGAATTTTAAAGACACATCAAGCATCGCTTGGTGGCCAGCTAAGAAATTGAACTACGGTTTAGATATCCAAGGTGGTGTGCAGTTAGTTATGGGTGCTGATATCGAATCAGTGATCAATACAACAGTTGTTCGACAAACAACCGCATTGAAAAGCGAATTTGAAAAAGAAAATATAATCGTTAAGGGTTTTTCAACAACCAACGCATCCACTGGAGCATTTGAAATTTTAGTGGGATCAAGTGCTGATGCTAAAAAAGTTGAAGAACTTCTTGGTAAAAATCACGCCGGAAGCTTACAAGTCATGTCTTCGAATGCGGAAAAAGTCGAAGTGAAATACTACGACGCTTATATGTTAGATCAAAAACAAACCATCATTAAACAAGCGATCGAAACCATTCGTAATCGTATCGATGAATTTGGTGTAGCAGAGCCTCAAATCACACAACAAGGAACTGATCGTATTTTAGTTCAATTACCAGGTATGGCGGATGCTGAGCAAGCCAAACAACTGATCAATACGACAGCTAAATTAGATTTTATGATCGTGAATTACACGAAGTCTTCTGAAGAGATTCGTAAATTAGTAGATGAAGCTGAAAAAGCGGGAAACTACTCGATGAAAACGATGAAATACACGGACTATGTCGCAAAATTAAATACAGATCTTAAGGGAAAGATTCCTGATAAAACTGTCGTCTATTTTGAAAAGCGTGATGATGCTAAAAATATGGAAATCGGATCGGGAAGAGCACACGTCTGAAAGAGTGTA
>CALMPX010000021.1 GCA_937871355.1 uncultured Bdellovibrio sp. | reverse complement strand
TGAAATGATTAATGGTAAAAAAGAAACCCTTAAAAAACGCCTGAGTGAAAAAGATATTAATGACAAAACAGAAACTGATGAGAAGACCCGCGCGTTCTACGCTCAAAATGGATATGAATATTATCCGTTTCAAGGTGAATTCTGGTTGGACGAAGTCGGTAATTATCATTACTTAGGTAAACAAAGTTGCGAGTAAATATGAATATTAAAAATGTGCTTATTATTTCTCTGATGATTTCTTTAGGTGCGGGTATCGTTTATGCGGCTCCTGCTAAAAAGGCTCAGCCTCAAGCTGCTAAGAAAAAGTTAACTGTAGGCGAAGTGCTTAAACGGGCGCAAGAAGACAGTCGTGGTGGTAAGTTAGAAGCCGCTCAAAAGGCAGCGATGGCTGTGCCTGATTCAAAAATTACTTTTACACCGTCGCAGAATTCAAATATCAATTTGAATTCTGTTAAGCCTCCTAAATCAACTGAAATTTTAAGCCAAGGCGCCCAGCGTTCAGGTAATGAAGTTGAGTATGAAAAAACGTTAGATCAACAAATTCAAGAGCTTTACAAGTTAACGCAAAAATTTGCGAAGAACCCAGCTCGCGGAGAGTTATGGCTCCGTTTGGCTGAGCTTTATGTCGAGAAGGCCTCTTTAGTCGATTTTAGAAAACAGGATATCTATGATCGCCAACTTAAAGATTTTTTAGACGGAAAAATAAAAGTTAAGCCAGTTATCGATACGGCAGAAGCTAAACAGTACAACAAAAAAGCTGTTCAACTTTACGATTGGTTTTTAAGAGACTATCCCAACGATGAAAAAACAAGTCAGGCTTTATTTTTCTTAGGATATAACTATTATGAATTGGGAAATGCGGAGTTAGGAACAAAATATTATAACGAATTGACCCGTAAGTACCCTAAAAGTCAGTACGTCATCGAAGGTTATTTTGCCTTAGGTGAGTACTATTTTGAACGTGAGAAATGGGCTGACGCCTACAAAGAGTACACACATATTATTAAAAAACCGAAACATCGCTTAAATACTTTTGCCATGTACAAAAGTGCATGGTGTTTATTTCGTATCGGAAAAGTTGAAGATGCCATTAAGTATATGGACTATATCATTAAGAACAAGGGCGCTTCAGCTGGTAACGAAGGCGCCAATGGCAAAAATGTGAATAAAAACCGTCTGGAAATCGAAGCTGCGCGTGATATCGTCGTGTTCTTTGCTGACACGGGTGATCCACAAAGAGCTATCGATTCCTTCAGTCAAAACGTAACTCCTGCGGCCAAACTGAGTGCCTTGGAAAAACTAGGCTACTTTTATGCGGACAAAGGGAATCGTGAAGCTTCAGGATTAATTTTCCATCATTTGATTGCTGAAAGTCCTCATTCTAAAAAAGCTTTCGAGTATCAATATCAAATCGTGCAAAATTATTTTTATGCAAAAAATTCTCCTCAGTTTAAGGAAGAGCTCTATCGGTGGATTACGGACTACAGTAACAAATCGTCATGGTATGCGGCTAATCAATCTGATAAGGCTTTTGTTGAAAACTCGTATAAATTAAGAGAGCAAACATTAAGAAATTACATTTTGCAACAACATAAGACAGCGTAAAACTCTCGTGCAAGTTTTTCACAAAAAAGTGCTTTAGAAGGTTATCAAATGTACTTTCAAGAATTTCCGGATTCAGCACAGATGGCAGATATGAGATTTTTCTACGGAGAATTGCTGTACGATATGGCTCGATACGAGGAAGCTTCTTTACAGTACTCTTGGGTCGTCGAAAATGCGCCTAAAAACAAGTTTGCAACAAAAGCAGGGCAAAACATTATATTAGCGGCAGAGCGTGCTTTACCAAAAGATGAAGAGCTGCAAAAACGTGTTGGTGATTCCGTGGAGCCCATCGCCTTGGATCCGAAAGTCGAGCGTTATATTAAAGCGGCTAATCTTTATTTAGTAAAATTTCCTAATACAGATCGTGATGCAGAGATTCGTTTTAAAACAGGTCGTCTTTATTATCAAACTAATCACTTTAATGAAGCGGAAGTTATATTTAAAGATATTATTCAAAAACATCCTAAAACGAAGTACGCCGAATATTCAGCCAATCTTTTATTGGATATGTACAACTTAAGAAAAGACTATGAAGGTCTTTCTAAAATGGGCAACGAATTATTAGCTAACAGTGCTATTTCAAGTTCGAAAGCTGGAAATGATATCCGTGGTGTTTTAGAAAAAGCCAATTTCAAAAAGGCTCAAGATTTAGAAATTGAAAAAAATTATCTTAAATCAGCAGAACAGTACGATCTTTTTGTGAAACAAAATCCGACTTCAGAGCTAGCAGGAATGGCTTTCTTTAATGCCGGAGTGAATTACGAGCGCTCTGGAGAAACAGTCAAGGCAAGTCAAAACTATCAAAAGATAGTCGGATCAAACGATAAAAAAATGGATAGTTTAAAACCGAAGGCCAAAAAGCTTTTGGCTAAACTTTATCAAAATGCAGGTCGTCTCGACGAGTCAGCTCGTTTATTTGAAGAGTTAGCTATCGAAAATCCAAAGGATGTTTTAGCTACGAATTATTATTATAATGCAGCTATCATGTTCGATACTTTAGGTGAAAATACCAAAGCATTAAAAAGCTACGATGAATTCTTAAAGCTTAATAAAAACAGTAAAGATAAAGCCGATGCAACGCACGCCCAAGCTGAAATTTACCAAAAGATGAATTCACGTAGTTTAGCGGTACGTAAATATGGTTCCTGATAGCGGTGATAAAGCAGAAGCTTTAGATTATCTGATGAGAAACGATCGTAAACCTAAAGACGAGATCGAAAAGTACCGCAATCGTATCGTGGCTATGCATCGTCGTTTATCAGGCGATGAAAAAGCTAAAGCGGCTCAGTATGTAGCTCGAATTAGATTTAGTGAAGTAGAGAAAACATATAATGAATTTTTGCAAATTAAAATTCCAGCCGATGCAAAAAAACAAAAAGCAGCTGTTGATAAAAAGTTAGAATTCATGACGAAGCTCAGTGCTGAGTTAACAGAGGTTATTAAATTAGATTCCGCTGAAGAAATTATTAAATCGATTGTTA
>CALMPX010000020.1 GCA_937871355.1 uncultured Bdellovibrio sp. | reverse complement strand
TTCGATACTGATCAAGGAGGATCAATTGATACCAAAGGTAAAATGATAAAATTAAATTAGAACTCAAGGCCGCCATGGTTTCACTCGGTTTCGACAGCAAGAACGGATCAATTTTCCAAATGATCACTGAACTCGATTCAGACGGAAACGGAAACCTCGATTTCAGCGAATTCTTTGGATTAATGACCACCAAAATGTCCGATAGAAATTCAAGAGCTCAATATGCAAAAGTCTTCGCCATCTATGATGATGAAAGAAAAGGCTACATCACTGCCGACAATTTGATCCACATTGCCCAAACTTTGGGAGAAACCATCACACCTGAAGAAGTCGCTGAACTCATCAAGAGAGCCGATATTGATCACGACGGTGTCGTCTCAGAAGAAGAATTCTATGCCATCATGACCAGACAAGTATGATTCTTTTATTAGTCATCATTTTAAATCTTTCATCCTTTTCTACCTTATTTATTTCTATTCTGTACATGAAGCTGTTATTTGGCCAGTGGCATTGGATGTTTGTCACTTTTGAAGATAAAATTGATAAAATTGATAAAAGTATTAAAGAATTATGTTTTGGAGTATAAAATCATTAAATGTGAAATTCGCTGCTTGATCCAGCCAGACTATTAAGTATTGAACTATAGGAAACGCCTGCAGAGTTATTTAAATGAAATATCCTGACTCGGATTTAAATATGTGAGAGCTCGGATTTTTCAGTAAATCAAAGAAAACAAAATCAAAATAATAAAAAAGCCCAAAGTTTATAAAAGCAAATAAATTCATCAAAAAAGAATATAACTTACCCTTCCAAAAACCTAAAATGCAATCATACCAACTCCATATCGTATCTTAACAACTCAAGCGAAGACATCCTTACCTGTAACCACCCTTCAAGGCCAGATATGATCCAACCTAAGTCTACAAATCAGTTTTCGATCGCACATTACCAAAACTGATGGAAATTTTACTGACATAAGATCTTCAGCCCGAAAGGTATGTCAGCGCTTTGATCACGTTGAATGAAATAGCAAGCGATGAGACT
>CALMPX010000019.1 GCA_937871355.1 uncultured Bdellovibrio sp. | reverse complement strand
CTTCCATGCCTTGATCGAAACTTGTGACCATTTCACTTTTTGGATATTTTGCATTTAATTCATCTAAAATCGCACGAAATTTAAAACGATCCTCGGCCGCTTCAATAACTGTCGGATTAGCTCCTAACATTTCCACGTTGTATTTTTTAAGAACGCCTTTTTTATCTAATTCTAATGCCAAGTTGAGTGCCGTTTGGCCGCCTAAAGTGGGGATCAATGCATCAGGACGTTCTTTTTCAATAATTTTTTCTAAGTATTCAAATTTCAACGGCTCAACATAAGTGCGCGTGGCAATTTCAGGATCTGTCATGATCGTCGCTGGATTAGAATTAACTAAGATGACTTCTAAACCTTCACTCATCAAGGCTTTGCAAGCTTGAGTTCCAGAATAATCGAATTCACAGGCTTGTCCGATTTGAATCGGTCCGCTTCCAATAATCATCACTCTTTTTAAGTGCGCTAATTTTGCCATGTTCTTTATTCCTCTATTTATTTCTCAAATTATAATTTTAATTTATTTTCGTTGGTATAAATCATTTCAGGTTTAATATGTCGGTATTGCTCTAACTTGTAGCGCATTTTATTCAGACGCATAAGAAATTCTTTAAAATCTAAGTCAGGATTTTTTTTATAAGTTTTTATTTCATCTAAGATGTACTTCTGAGCTGACTGTGGATGAAAACAAAAACCTTTTAAAAAATAGTTTTTACCATTCACATTCACCAGACGAGCTTCGAAAGATTCTTTGTCATCAAAATTAAAAATCTGTCCTTCGGAAAGAACTTCGATTTTTTTATTAGTAAAAAAATCTCGCAATATAAAATAGTCGTTTTTGCCTTTAATAAATTCAAACAACGAATGTTGATGCTGGGCCAAAATGTTTAAAGTTTCTGTGTCTTCGTTCGTTAAACGTAAATTACGTTGTTCCATGGCCACCGCCAACGGTGTTTGCATATGGCTGGATAATTTACGAGTTAAAAAATACCAATCGAAGAACTGACGCATACGTAGAGCATAGTTTGATTTATTTTCATCCAAAGTTCCCGTATTACTAAAAAATTCCTTTTTAGCCATCATCAACTCTTCTTGATAAGCTCCTTCGGTAAAATGACCAATCAGCTTTTGATATGATTCTTCAAATAGTTGTAGTGTTAACATGTCGTCCTTGATCTACATTTTTTTTACTCATGACCGTAATGAAGTAATTAAATAATTCAACGGCCTCGTGAGGTCCGGGGTGACTTTCAGGATGATATTGAATACCTAAACAGTTTTGTTTTTCAGAATAAAATCCTGCCACTGTATTATCGTTTAAGTTCACGTGCGTGATTCGAACATCCTGAGGTAAAGTTTTTTCATCGATGGCATAACCATGATTCTGACTGGAAACATAAATCCGGTTCAACAAAGTATCTTTGATCGGATGATTCACTCCGCGATGACCAAATTTTAATTTATAAGTTTTAGCTCCTAAAGCTTGACCCAGCACCTGGTGTCCCATGCAAATTCCAAAAATGGGTTTTTTACCCAGAAAGTATTTCGTGGTCTCGACCGCCACTTTAACTTGAGAGGGATCACCCGGTCCATTCGTTAACATCAAAGCATCAGGGTTCCACTGTTCAATGACTTCGATCGGAGTTCGCGATGGATAAACCCGAAGTTCCGAGCAACGCATTTTTAATTCACGCAAAATATTTTCTTTCGCGCCAAAATCCAAAACGGCCACTTTGGGTCCATTTTCCTTATCACCTTTAATAATTGAAACTTCTTTTCGAGAGGCGAGCCAGACCCAGTCAGAATCGATTTTTTTAGTTTCAACTATTAATTTTTGAGCGCGCACTAAAGCTTCTGATTCTGTTTCCGCGCAAATCAAAGCTCCCCAAGGCGTTCCTTGGCTGCGCAATTTGATGGTTAATGTGCGAGTATCAATTTCAGTCAATATAGGAATTTTGTGATCAATCAATTTTTGCATCCAACCCGAATTTCTTTTCGAGTTTTGCATTTGAAGACAAACGAATCCGTGAATCCACATTTTTGAAGATTCCCAATCAGATTGAGTCGATCCATAATTACCTTGCATAGGAGCTGTCATGACTACGATTTGATGAAAATAAGAAGGATCTGTGGCGACTTCTTCATATCCAGAGTGAGCTGTATTGAAAACAACTTCTCCGGCTTTTTCCGGATAGTTGCCGGTTGTGGATAATTGCGATCCCACAGCAGCTCCTTTAAACAATTCACCATCTTCTAATACTAGATAATAATTCATTTGAAATCTCCAGAAATTACACTTTTTATGACAACTTCTCGAATAAAAACACCATTTTCGACTAATTGCAATATTACACTGCGAGAATCTTTGAGAAGATCTTTTTCAATCTCAACGCCGTAATTTATCGGACCTGGATGAAGGATAACTCCTGTTGGCTTCAACAGCTTCGCTCGCTCGAGATTTAAACCATAACGATCGCGATAATTATCACCAGTCGTCACACTCAAGGAATCATGCCTTTCTTTTTGCACACGCAATGTGATCACGGCATCAGCCCAGTCCAAAGCGTGGCGAATTTGATCAAAAGATTTCACACCTGCATTTAAAGATTCGAACTCACCTAAGCCAAATTCAGTCGGCGCACAGTATCCCAAGTGATAACCTAATATTTTGGAAAGTTCCAAATGTGAGCTAAAAACTCGCGAATGCTTGACGTCGCCAACAAAAAGAACATTCTTATCTTTAAGCTCGCCCCATCGCTCAAACAATGTCGTAACATCGAGCAAAGCTTGGGTCGGATGCCCCTTCTTTCCCCATCCTGCATTGATGACCGGCGTTTTTAATTTTTCAGTTATTT
>CALMPX010000018.1 GCA_937871355.1 uncultured Bdellovibrio sp. | reverse complement strand
AAAGAATTCAAAGCAAAATATGAAGCTCCTGGCATCACTTACGAACATCGTTTGATTGATGATATGGTTGCATCCGCTTTAAAATGGAATGGTAACTTTGTTTGGGCTTGTAAAAACTACGACGGTGACGTTCAGTCAGATACGGTAGCGCAAGGTTTTGGATCTTTAGGTTTAATGACTTCTGTACTCATTACTCCAGATGGCAAAACCATGGAATCAGAAGCAGCCCACGGAACTGTGACTCGTCACTTCCGCATGCACCAACAAGGTAAACCTACTTCAACAAATCCAATTGCTTCGATCTTTGCATGGACTCGTGGCTTAGAACACAGAGCAAAATTAGACAGCAATCCTGCTTTAGATAAATTCGCAAAAACTTTAGAAAAAGTTTGTATCGAAACTGTTGAATCAGGAAAAATGACAAAAGACTTAGCTGTATGTATTTACGGCGATAAAGTTCCTGCAGATAAATATTTAAACACAGAGCCTTTCTTAGACGCGATCGACAGCAACCTAAGAAAAGCTATGACTCTGTAATTTCAAAAATGAAGGTTGGCGTATCGTGAATCTATTTCAAGTTTTCAACGGTACAAAAACCTTCGGTCATCGGGTTCTATTCGACTCCGTCAGGTTCTCCATCAATCAAGGAGAACATGTCGGAGTCATCGGACCTAATGGCGCTGGCAAAACGACGCTCTTTAAAATTATTGTCGGCCAAGAACACTTTGACTCTGGTGAAATCACCAAATCCAGCGGACTACGCATTGGTTACTTAGAACAAGAATCCGAATGGAATCTTTCTGAAACAGCTGAAGAATATTTAGCGTCAAATTGTACGACTGGCATCTGGGAACTTAAAAAGCTCGGGCTTGAACTAGGGCTATCGAATCAAGATTTTGAAAAGAAATTATCTGAACTCTCAGGCGGCTTCCGCATGAGAATGAAATTACTTTATCTTATCGGGTTAGAGCCAGATCTTTTGATGTTGGATGAACCAACAAATTTTTTGGATCTAGAAAGTATTCTCGCTTTAGAAAAGTTTCTTCAAAGTTATAAAAATGCTTTTTTACTTATTTCTCATGATCGCGATTTTTTACGACGAACAACAAATTCGACTTTAGAAATTGAGTCCGAAGATGTGACTAAATTTCCCGGCAACATTGATGATTACTTTGAGCAAAAAGCCGAAATACAAAAAGTCTTGATGGCTCAAGCTGCGAATTTAGAAACCAAACGCGCTCATCTTCAAGAATTCATCGATCGCTTCGGAGCCAAAGCCACGAAAGCGAAACAAGCGCAAAGCCGCGTGAAGCAATTAGCCAAAATGGAGACGATTGAAATCAAAGCCGCACCTATTCGCGCGCGTATTAATCTTCCTATTCCTTTACCAACCGGAAAAGAAATTTTGGCTCTAACGGATGCTGATCTTG
>CALMPX010000017.1 GCA_937871355.1 uncultured Bdellovibrio sp. | reverse complement strand
ATCACTTTTAATTTATCTTTAGGAATGCAATACAGTGGTTCAAAATGTTTATCCACATTCACGCCTAATTGCGCCCACTTTTCTTTTTTAACTTTTTCAGGAATGTCTTTAGATGATTGAGGCAAATCGCGAATATGCCCCATGCATGATTCAACAATATATTCTTTTCCTAAGAATTTGCGAATTGTTTTTGCCTTCGTCGGAGACTCGACGATGACTAAACTGGTGCCATAATTTGTGCCGGACGTGGTAGATTTTTTTGCCATAGTCTATATTATATGTAGCCACTACTATAAAAACACAATAGAATTTATTTTATATTTATGAAAAATATTTCGGAATATTTAAATTATCCCCTATCAAAACCTATCGGTTTTCTCTTGACCGATATCGACGATACTATGACAACGGACGGCCAGTTGACCTCGGAAGCTTACGCATCCCTTTTTAAATTACAACGCGCCGGTATCAAAGTTATTCCGATAACTGGACGTCCCGCAGGTTGGTGCGAAATGATCGCACGCTTTTGGCCCGTGGCCGGAGTGGTTGGTGAAAATGGCGGATTTTATTTTCATTACGCCGATAAGAAAATGCACCGCTGGTTTTCTCAAAGCACGGGTGTTCGTGTAGACAATCAGAAAAAACTAGAAATTATTCAAGCTGAAGTTTTAAAGCAAGTTCCTGGTGCAGAAATTTCTTCTGATCAATTTTGTCGCCTAACTGATCTCGCCATTGATTTTTGTGAAGATGTTAAGCGTCTGCCTAACTCCGATGTAAAAAAAATAGTTCAAATTTTTGAAAACCATCAAGCCATCGCTAAAATCAGCTCGATCCATGTCAACGGTTGGTTCGGAACACACACTAAACTTTCAACATCACTCACCATGCTTAAAAATTTATTTGGATTAACACCGGATGAAGCCCAACAAGTTTGCGCTTATGCCGGAGATTCTCCTAACGATGAACCGATGTTCGGATTCTTCCCATTAGGTTTTGGCGTGGCCAATGTAAATGATTTTAAAAATCAAATGAAATCACTTCCACAGTTTATATCAAATTATAAAAATGGTGAAGGCTTTTGCGAAATCGTCGATTATCTAGCAAAAAAATAAAATAATCCCGCACAAATCAACGCTGCTCCACCCCAAATTTTAAGTAGATTAAAGGAAGTTAGTCTTTTCAAATACTGTTCTTGGTGTCCGTCTGCGACGATCAAGTTATGGGCTTCAGAAGAAGATATCGTGCCGGCCAATTTAGTCTCGATTTCGACTGAGCTTGCCGCAATGTCTTTTGAAAGATCAGCGATGCCGCCGATCATTTCATCATCGGATAAAACGCCATCCCGATTAGCATCGAGTTTACTCATTTTAAAAATAGGGTTCGCATTCATGGTCTTAATTTGAGTTAGAAATTTTTTATAATCTCCTCGGATTTTAACTTGATTTAAATTCATAGCTTGAAGATTTCCACAAATATAAACCGGCGATCCGACAAATAATTTATGTTCAACCAGGCGATACGTGCCCGAAAAAATTTTTCCCAACCAACCGGACTTCTGACGAGAACTTTGACTTAAAGCCTCGATGGTTTCGGCATAAAAATCTAATTTAGTTATTTTTTCGGTGATATCCATACTGTCTTTAGCTGGATTAACGATACAAACGCCACTCTGATCAATCACATAAAAAGAAGCATTGTGATTAAATTCATA
>CALMPX010000016.1 GCA_937871355.1 uncultured Bdellovibrio sp. | reverse complement strand
TTGTTTTTGCAACATTCGTTAAGGCTCCGAAGAATTGACTGTAGGAATTAAGTGAAAATTCAAATTCTGGATCAAGTAATGTTGCGTAAGCTCCGCGGAAACTTCCGAGATTGGCTGGATTTCTAAATAAAGTGGTGTCATCACTGGTTATAGCTATCTTTGTTCCGCCCATGGCGTTCGATCGACTATTGTTGTAAAACTCGGTCCACTCACGCGCCTGCGCCTGTGATATAAAACATAAAGTCGTCATGGTTAAAATAAGTGAAATCCGTTTCATGCTCTACTTGTCGGTTTGATGAACGAATAACTTGAGCTGTTTTGAGACACTCTGGACCATTTAGAATCGATCTTATAAAAAAGAGTCGAACTTTTTTACCGGACTAAAGTACGGCCCGTGAGCTGTTGCAAAAAGACATCAACGGCCACAATCAGTTCATATTCTGATCCTGAGTTATCGATACAATAGTTGGCATTTTTGATTTTTTCTGACATCGGCATTTGAGCATTAATTCGCATTTGAGCTTCGGCTTCAGTCAGTTTGTTTCGTTGCATCAGACGTTTCAGCTGGATGTCTTCCTGACACCATACCATCAAGACAGAATCAAATTGAGAAGCCATATTATTTTCAAATAAAAGGGGTACATCGTAAAACAAAAAAGATGTGCCTTTATCTTTATAACCTTGTTTGAGATCTTGAACACGTTCCTGAATAAGGGGATGCATAATTTTTTCTAATTGATTTTTTTGGTCAGTAGAAGAAAAAATAATTTGCGCGAGTTTTTTTCGATCTAGTCGAAGCGAAGTATCTAAGATGTCATTCCCGAAATGAGCCAAAATTTCCAAGTAACCGGGCTCAGCCAACTGAGTCAGTTCATGCGAAATTTGATCTGCATCGATAACAGAGTATCCTCGACTTTCGATCAGTCCAGTTACCGTTGATTTTCCCGTGGCTATACCACCTGTAAGTCCTATCCATTTCATATTTATACACTTTCACATATATTTTTTTAAAGATCGACACATTTTTATCCGATTAAACAGGTGATGTCTAAAGTAGAACAGTTTGGTAAATATTTATTGCTGGAAAAGATTGCCGTGGGCGGTATGGCCGAAGTGTATCTGGCGAAGTCTTCCGGTGCCAATGGGGTCAATAAATTTGTTGCGATTAAACGAATTTTACCTCAGTTTTCTAATAATCCTGAATTCATTTCCATGTTTAAAGAAGAAGCTAAAGTAGCCATCAATTTGAGTCACTCGAATATCGTTTCAATTTATGATTTTGGTATTGAACAAGGACAGTTTTTCATTGTGATGGAGTATGTCGAAGGTCGAAATCTTCGACAAATTATCAACGAGATGAAAAAATCGAATAAAACGTTTTCGCTGGATCAAGCTGTTTACATGATTAAAGAAGCTGCGGCTGGCTTAAACCATGCCCATCGCTGCGCGGATTCTCAATCGGGAAAACCTTTAAACATTACTCATCGTGACATGAGCCCGCAGAATATTATGATCTCATTCGAGTGTGAAACCAAAGTCATCGACTTTGGTATTGCAAAAGCTGAAAATGAAAATGAAGCGACTAAGGCTGGAACATTAAAAGGTAAATTCTCTTATATGAGTCCCGAGCAATCGGAAGGTTACCCCATCGATCCTCGTACCGATGTATTTGCCTTAGGTATTATTCTTTGGGAATTATTGGCGAACGATCGTTTATTCACCGGCAGCAACGAAAGTGCTATTTTAAGAAAAGTTCGCGATTGTCAAATTCCGGCTATTCGTAAAATTAATCCACTGGTCCCTCAGGAACTTGAACGCATCGTTATGAAAGCTTTAGCCAAAGATAAAAATGTTCGCTATCAAACGGCGGCCAATTTTCATAAAGATCTTAATTTATTTATTAATACTCAATACCCTGATTTTTCCACACATGATTTTAGTCAATTCATTCGCGACTGTTTCAAAACTGCTTTCGCTGAAGGAAAAGAGAAACTGATTTCCTACGCCAAAGTCACTTTGACCGAAGAACCGGCATCTTCCACAATGGCCCTTGAAACGGTGACAGCACCACAAATGGCAACAACAAAACCGTCACATCAAATGAGCCCGGTCAGTCTGGCTAAACTGAAAGAGTTTACTCCTGAGATGCCACAAATCGACGAGCTCAAAGGCATGACACCCGAATCTAAAGACAAAATTAGCTTAGATGGATTGCGTTCCGCAGCGGTGAACAAAAAACCGACCGAACCCAAGATACCTAGCTACAACAATATTGGTCAGGATACGCGTGTAACGTATACAAACTACAGTCAGTCCAAGTCTGTAACGCAAAAAAGTTCCTCGTCAAAAGATTCGATTTTGGAAGTTATATCGAAAATGGCTATGATTTTAGTTTTAAGTGTTATGGGCTATCTAGGTTATAAAAATTTATATTCTATCGAAAAGAAAAAAGATATTGCCAAAAAAATCGAGCAACCTAAGACTGTCGAAGGTAAAATCGAAATGGCCGCGACAGCAGCGACACGTTTGTCTGTTTCGAGCGAGCCTAGCGGCGCTAAAATTTTTGTTGATGGCGTCAGTACAAATCAATTCACTCCCGCGATTGTCACAGTCACATCGAACAAACCGGTAACAATTACGTTAACCAAAGAGGGTTTTTATAAGTACTCACAAACTAAAACACTGACCTCGGCATCGTCCTTAGCCGCTACCCTACTGCCGACCCCAGCGATGGGCTATTTAAACATCATCGTTCGCAATGGCGGAGAAAGTCCGGCCATTTTTATTAATGGTGTTCGTCTTAATGAGAAGCCGCCGATTAATGAATATGCCGTTCCTGCTAACCAAGATATTGAAGTTCAAGCCACAAATCCATTTACCAATTCGATGGATAAAACAAAGGTCAAAGTCATGACAAACAAAATTCAAACCGTAGAACTGATTTTAGGACGAAAACAACAATGACATCATCACCAAAAAAAACCCAACGCGCTTCGATTCACGGCT
>CALMPX010000015.1 GCA_937871355.1 uncultured Bdellovibrio sp. | reverse complement strand
TAATAAAATGTTGCGGGTGCAGCCTAAATAATTAAAGAGCCTCAGTGGCTGCGTTGGTCGTGATTGCAGCCACTTGTGTGTTGAGGCTAATTTTCCCGTATTGAAGTGTAATTTTTTTATTGGTAATTTCATTAATTTTTTGAATCTGTGTCACTTGGTTGTTGTGAATAATTACAAAAATTAAATGTTGATCTTTTAAATTTTCTCCAAGAGCCACCACGAGGTCGTTTTTTTTATCTATAAAAAGCGAGCTCGTTATTCTGATTTCATGTTCAGCCAAATTCTTAACTAAATTCGCTTCCGGTAATGTATCAACTTTTTCCAGATTCAAATACTCCATTGAGCGATTCAAATGAATGCGCGTGAGGCCCGGGAATGAAATTCGTTTAGCCTTGGTGCTGAGTGATTCATTCGTATGCACCAAATAGCAAAACATCACAAAGCTTAAAGCTAAGAATGAAAGTTTAACTGAAGTGGTTTTAAGAATCTCTATTAAGCGCATAGGTGATTTGAAATGCAATACAATGTCCTAATAACTATGTCTTATAAATAGAATGAGACGAACTTGAGGTACATTGGCCTGAATAACTCTTTTTCACCGTGACATTTTTTGTTGATTTATGGGCCACTTTGAAGTCTCAGATTGAGATATATTCGTTTAAACTTGGTCTGTTTATCGCAGTCAATGTAAATAATAAAACTCGAGGAACGTATATGAAAAAAATGATTATAGTCGGTATGATGATGGCAGTAGGTGTATCTACACCTTTCGTATCATATGCTCAGATTAAGACTTCATCGCCATTGACTCAAATCATTGAATCAGTGAACAGCAACAGTATACGTATGCGTTACTTCAGAGATAACGCAACTCACTTGATCTTGACTCGTTCGGATGCGGACATCTTAAGTGACGGCGATATTACTAAAGTTCCAGAGACTAAACGAATCAATGACGTGAACAGACAGAACCAACTGTTCTGCGGATTAAAATTAAATCCTTACGCGGTTAACTACTCGGTTATTCCTGATGAAATGAGTCACCGTGTAACTTTAAAAAATAATGGCATAAAAATGCGAAGCATTTATTATGTTTTCGATATTAAAACAGGTCTATCTAGTTTTGGTATTATTGCCGATATCGGACCAGGCGGGCAAATTACAAATGGCGAATTTTCAGTACATCAAATTTTGGATTTAAAGCTTCCGGTTGATAAAGCAACGGGAACGGGTGGGCGCGATGCCAACGATATTATAACAATTATTTTTCCGAACTCAGATGAGATTATTCCTTTAAATGATATTCAAAGATTTATAGACGAAGGGCTTCAAGGAGCGCTTCAAAATAGAATCAATGAAGAGGGTGCAAAACTATTGAAGACCTATTCAGCAAAGTTAAATGCAACGAATTTAAATAAAGTTGTTGAAAATATTAAATCTGTAACAATGTCAGTGAAACATTACGATTAAGACCTGGCTATGATGCCGTCATTTTTTAATTGTCACTCAGAAGAGGAATATAAAAAGTTATGATGAATCGATTAATGATATGGCCCATGATATTCATGCTTTTTTCTTCTTATGGTTGGGCTAAAGAAATTATTTGGTGGAATTCCGCTGGAGCTTGGCATATTGGTCAACCTGTATATGATCAAGGCGTCAACGCCAAGAAAATGAATCAAACATTAAAATCTTTTTCCCAAAGCCAAGCGGATATTGTCGTCTTGGGTGAATACCATCAGCCAGCTGTTGAAGCGGACACGTTTAAAGTTCTTTTGAAAAAATTCCCATTCTTTAAGTATGTGCCTGTAAGCACTTTAAATTCCCATATTGGATATGGCATTTTTTCAAAGACAGCTTTTAGTGTAAATGTTCAAAACGATGCTCTTGAATGGGGAAGCCCGATTACAAAAGCAGAATGGAAAAAACGAAGTGAAAATACCAATTGGGATTTCACGCGCTCATTAGTGATTTGTCAGTTTGATAATTTTCAGTTGATTCCCGCGCATTTATCGCAGCCTTGGACCTATTTGAATCAAATTTCTGGATTGAAAGAAATACTATGGGGAACTGATCATCCGGTAGCCTATCAATTGAATACCTTAAATAATTATCAAACCAATTTGCCTACAGTACTGATCGGAGATTTTAATCTGCCTCGTGAATTAATGGGAAAGACGCCAAAAGCGTGGGAAAAATTATCTCGTTGGGAGAGAGTCAAATTCCCATCAAAGGTGAGCTCATTTCCCGCCCCATCGACACACTTTGGAATGCCTTCTATGTTATTGGATCAAGCCTTTACTAGAAATCTTTCTCAAGAAATCACAGGTGAAGTATTCAACGCAGAAGGCTCTGATCATTTGCCGATTCTCATTCGTTTTTAAATATCCGATCCGATGGCTTTTTCCATTTTCTTTTCCGCTAACAAGAACAATACCCCTACACCAGCTCCCATGACGGCAAATTTCATGAAGAAATTAAACGGAATGGCTGTGCTGTAATCTGAACCTAGGTAGCCCGCTAAATATCCACCGATAAATGACGAGACAAACCATAGACCCATCATCATAGAAACCATATGCTTGGGTGCCACTTTAGTCACAAGAGATAATCCAATCGGCGATAAGTACAATTCACCCAATGTGAAGATCCATGTCGTTACCGCGAGCCAGAACATATTCATGAGTGATTTTTCAATGGTAATGTAGTCAGAGACCAAGGCCATAACTAAGAACGCGAGACCAGCCAAGAATGAACCGACAGCCATTTTACGAACTGAACTGGAAGCTTTTCCTTTTTTAGCGCGAAACGCCCATAAGATATTCATCAGAGGAGCGAACATCAAGATAAACAGTGGATTGAACGATTGATAGTTCGAAGCTTTCAGGCCTAATCGTGCAAAATCTGCTTTTTCATCAGCCCATATTTGTAAGGTGTTACCTTGTTGTTCGAAGATCGCCCAGAATGCAATGGTGGCCATACAAATGAAAACTAAAGCGGCGACTTTCGTACGATCAATTTGATCTCTGATTTTATAGATCAAATAAACGGATGCCGCGATGACAGCCGCGATGACGATAAATTTTAAAGTGGGATTTAACATCAAAAAGCCGATGAATGCCGCCACAGTTAAGAAAAAGCTTCCAATCGCTTTGTATCCAAAAGAACTTCTTTCTTTTTTATCTTGAATAATAGTTTCTTCATCATGAGTGTTCAGATACTTTTGACCGAAGTGATAAACCAATAAACCGATCATCATACCTATGCCGGCAAAAGTGAAACCAAGGTGCGAGGTAGCGGCTTCGTCCGTGATGCCTCGAAGTCCATTGACGTAATGAGCGAAGTTATCACAAAGAAATGGAGAGATAAAGGCTCCTAAGTTGATCCCCATGTAGAACAGGGTGAATGCGCCATCACGTCGTTTATCTCCTTCAGGATAAAGACTTCCCACTTGAGTTGAAATATTTGGTTTGAAGGCTCCATTACCCATAATAAGGAAAAATAATGCCGGGAGGAATAAGTTCTCCATCCCCATCATAAAATGTCCGATAATCATCAAGAGGCCACCGATATAGACTGATTTCTTTTTTCCCCAGACTCGATCAGCTAAAATGCCGCCAAAGAATGGTGATAAATAAACCAGGCCAATATAAAGGCCATAAATTTGTGAAGCGAATGGTTGGATTTCCAGTGGGCCAAAACCGATTTCTAGAATTTGCTTAAGGGTATTCATCCCCATTACTTCAGCCATTTTAACGGGATCGGCTAAAAGATGCTTCATCATGTACATAACAAGAAGCGCGCGCATTCCGTAGAATGACATGCGTTCCCACATCTCGGCGAAAAATAAAATAAATAAACCTTTAGGGTGTCCTAGAATTGTGCCGTGTGAGTCAGCAGTCACTGGTGTCGCCATAATACTCCTTAATATGTGAGATCCCTTTGGTATCCAAATCGAGAGATCTTATCAAGAAGTTTATGGTGCTTAGGCGTTATAGTACAGAGAAAATAACAGAGGCATTTACTGTTGTTGCATCAGTGGCCAATTTATCCGGGAAAAAATTCAAGTACGGTGCTATGTAAATATCACGAGACCAGGCATAACCTAAACCGAGACGTTGAGTGATCGTACGATTTTGTAAATTGTATTGATCAGCTCGTGAACGCGCATTCCAATAGCTTAGATTCATTGAGGTGTTGATGTTGAATTTATCATTGAAGTTATATTTAAGATTGGGAAAGAAGGCGATATTGTAACGAGCGGCTTTTCCATCTTTTTTATCGTAATCACGATTATACAAATAGTATCCAAATGATGTATCAAATCCTATGGCGAAGTGGCTTGTACCTAAGTCATAAACCATTGAATTATCATAACTGATACTGCCGTATTCACCAATTTTTGTATAATTCGGAATGGTGATGGCTGACACACTGATTGAATTTCGCATTTGAACTCCAGCCAAACGAGTAGAAATATTGTACCCCATATAGGGATTGTTGGTATCAAAGCGCTCCATGCCATGTAAAGGATGAATGGCTTTTAATCCGGCGCCCGCATTGATTGAAGATGATGAATCAATACGAAAACGTCCTCCGAATGATCCGCCTAAAGACGTCTCGTAAGTTCCGGGAGTTCCATCCGGATTGGGCTGATCTTTAGCGCCCATATCGCCTAAAGTGGGTCCGTAGTATGACAAATTAAAGGATAAACTGTAGCGAGAAAGAGATCCCGAATCCGCTTTGAGTTTCGCGTCGGTGATACGGTTATCTTCGTTAAACTTTTTATTTTCCAGAACTTTAGAGAGATTCGTTTTGTTTTCACCAGCTGAAGGTGTTGTTTCGGCGAACGTGACCGCAGAAAAACTCATAACTAAAGCGAGAGACATGAATAACTTCATCAAAAACCTCATTGGTAAAGCACACTTTGCCTGATTTTTAGCAGTGTCTAAAGGCAATGACAAATAAGATTCAATTTTTGAAATTAATACAATTTTTTAGTTAGATTCAGTTTCTATGGCATTTTCGATCGCTTTGATCGCTTTGCGAACGAGACCAAGACTGAGCATCAGTTGCGCTTCGGTTTTCAAGGCCTTGATAAAGTCTTCGGTTTGATCCGGATCAATGGCGATAGCTTTTTTGACTTTGTTTGTGATTGCGACGGCATCAAATGGGGTATTTTTTTTATCGTCCGTGATGATATCGATTTGAATAATCAGATCCGAAAATTGGCGAAGCCAAGCGAAGCGGGGATCATTGATCGAAAGTTTCAGAAGATCATAGGCTGTATATTCGCGTTGATCCTCTTCGGCCGCT
>CALMPX010000014.1 GCA_937871355.1 uncultured Bdellovibrio sp. | reverse complement strand
TTCTCCATTAACTGTAGCCGCTACGCCTGCACCGATATGGTTGCCGCCACGACCTGCCAACATTCCTGAAAAAACAAAAGTGAGAATAATCATACCAAAAATAACGAGAGCTAAAATAGTTTTGAAATTAAATTTTTCAGAAAAAGCTTGATGCAATTTAGTTGCAAACGTCTGATCCAATCTTGACATGTTGAGTACTCCTTAAAGAAACATTTGTTGAATAAGGTCCAATTTCCGCATGCTTCTATTTTTTTTTCAAGCTTTTTGAATCAATCCTTGAATTATAAAATGTTTTTGTTACCGTAGGATTATCAGGGAGTGAAATTTGAATTTTTTTAACTTTAACATTCGAAAAGTCGTCATACTCGTTTTGATTGTACTTCTGCCGTTACTCTCTATAAACATGGAGCAAAAAACGACTCAAAACCTCTGGTTTGCTCAACCCATAAGCTTTTTATCAAGCATTGTTCAGTCTTTTTTCGCTGGAATAAGTCAATCTGTACGCGGAACAACGGCTCAATACCTCAATTTGATTAATATTAAATCAGAAAACGCCCAACTGTTGAGTGAAATAAATAAACTCAAGGCCTTTCATACAAAATACCAAGAAAATGTTTTAGAAATCGATCGACTGCGCAAATTGCTCGACTTCAAAAGCACAAATAAAATGAAATTAGTTCCAGCCCAAGTCATAGGGCGAGATCTCGCTGTGGATCATCAAACAATCACCATCAACAAAGGACTTTCCGATGGTTTGAAACCACAGCAAGCGGTTATTACGACTCAAGGCGCAGTAGGTTATATTTTCAAGCCTGAAACTCATACAAGTCATGTTATGCTCTTAACTGACCGCTATGCCGTGACCGATGCTGTTGTTCAAAAAACTAGATCCCACGCTATCGTTGAAGGTTTGGGCCGAGACTCAGCATCTCTGCAATATGTTGAGCGAGACGAGTCCGTTCAAGTAGGTGATATGATTGTTACGGGCGGGCTAGACCAAATTTATCCCAACGGATTTCCCTTAGCTATCGTCAGTGAAATTCTAAAAAAGCCAAACAGTTCAATGCGTATTATTAATGTTAAACCCGTAGTGAATTCTGATAAAATCGAAGAAGTTTTTGTCGTCATCAGCTCTGAAAATGAAGACTTCACTCAGTTAGAAGTTAAAAAATGATTAATAAAAATCATCTCCACATGATTTTTAAAATTTGCAGCATGACTATTTTGTTTTTCTGCCTGTGCGCATTTCAAACAAGTGTCTGGCCTTCACTACTCGGCTCATTTCCGACACCTCACCTTTGGCTCACTTTAATTGTTTTTTTGATTATTCGCTGGCCTCTGTATACGGGAATATTTTTTTCATATTTTTTAGGTTTTGTTTTGATCTACTTCAAAAAAAAAAAAATAAAAATGATTTGGATTACATTGAATCTACTTTATATTTTAGTTTGGATACTTA
>CALMPX010000013.1 GCA_937871355.1 uncultured Bdellovibrio sp. | reverse complement strand
TTATTTGGTCTGTCGCCAATATCAAAAATTAATCCTACTGAATTAAAATAAAATATTAGTTTGTACTGCTCGAATTTTCGTTATCCAACCACGGTGAAGGCAGTTCAGAAGAGACAACACGAGCCGAAGCGGGAATTTCTTCTTCTGTTATTCGTTGTTTCTTTCGTGAAATGCTATATTCTGTATCATCCAATAAAGCTGCTTCTGGGGTGAATTCAACTCCTATTTCGAATTCTTCACCGGCGTCAAATTCAGAGTGCCCGGGACTATCATTTTCAGGTAACTCCAATGATTTTTTTGATGCCACTTGTTGGTTAAATTCTTGTGCACTGATAACGTCTTTTGAACGACCCATAAATTCCCCCTTGTTGAGTTAACATCTTATACTTTGCAATTCTATTTCCATATTTAAAGACGGTGAGAAGCTTTTGGAATCTTAAAGATTGGAGTATTGTCCCATTTAAGGTATATCATCTGAAAAGGATCATTTTGTGGATGAATTAGAAAAAATTTTTAAATGTCCATTTTGTTACGAGAAAATTTCGATGTTGTTGGTTTTTAGACTTTAAAATAATAAATCGAGCAGTAAAATGGCTCTTATTGTCCAGGTCAGAGTTCTTATCCAATTCGTTTTTATGAGGTTCGAAATGACTTGGCCATTAAAGCCGTTGTTAAGTTTGTTATGTGCTGGAATACTGAAAAATAAAGTTGAAAGCCAAATAATACAGAGACCTATAAAGTTTAAAGTGTAAAGAGTCGTCCAATCATTCTGAAGTGTTAAAAATATTCCACTGAAAACTTCTAATAGCATGACCGGACCTACAATATATGTAATTCGATTGGTGTGAAAGTTTTGATAATCTTTAAATTTTTCAAGCTGGATATAATTATAACTCGGGTAGTGAAGAAGCTGGATGACCCAAATCAAGCCGGTCATAAATAGGGTGGAAGCTAGATGAATAGTAAATATGAAATGAGATAGATCAGTCATGAATTTGAAGTTGGTATGACAATTCTGTTTTAACTGAATTAAGAATGAATCCAGATTCAAAGGCTTTTTTAATTAAAAGCTCTGCTTTTTCCGGTTGAAGTGTCTGATAGAGATTGATGTTGAAGTGACATTTTTGCATGGTCACTTTTTTTGTGTCGTTCATAGCCACGGTCAAATTTGTTTCAACTTGAATATTTGAAAAGATCAATTTTGAATTTTCAGCGTAGACTTTAAAAGTAGCCACTAAACAATTCGTTAAGGCTTGAGCAAATAAATCTTCAGGACTAAAACCACCACCAGGCCCGCCGAACTCTGATGGGATGGCGCAGGCAGTTTGATGTCCGTAGGATTGGATGGACCACGTGGTTTGCACACCAGATTGTGAATGAGATTCAGCCTTAAACTGTAATGGAAGCTTCATTATTTTTTCCTTGGGTTATGAATTTCGCAGAAAGGGCTGTCTTTGCAGCCGTCTTTATTTTTTCTTGGCAGGTAAGGCCGTACAGCTGCAAAAATCACATATCCTATGTCCATAAAAAAGCGAATGAATTGAATCTGTGATAATTTATAAAGCCCATGGTATTTTGGAAGTAATGACCAAATGGCCACAAAGGCATCAACTTTACTGAGGATGGTACCGTCACTTTTTTTAGCGTGCATAACCAAATGAGCCAAATAAGGATCAATTCCTTCGTTTAAAGCATTGAAAGAATCTGCCGTGATATCAACAAATGTGATCTGATCACTTCCTTTTTGTTTGCGGTAGTGATTAATTTCAGCGGAACAAAGCACGCAAAGTTCATCGTAGTAGACTGTTAATTGACTCATTTGACTCCCGTCACACACTTGGCCAAAAAACCGATTTCAGATTTAATGTGTTTGAATTTATTTTTTTTAAAAATTTGAGCAAGAGGTTTATGTGTATAGTCTTTGAAAAAAGGTTCATGAAAATCGATTGGGAACTGATCCAAGGCCCAGTTGAGCTCAGGATCATCATTTTGTTGGAGCGAATCAACGCATCCAAATAAGCCCTGATTTTTGAGAATACGATAAGCTTCGCCAGTCAATTCTAAGCGCACAGCAGAGGGTAACTCATGAAATAAAAAACAAGAAAAAACGGCATCAAATGATCCGGGTTTAAAATCTGTTTTTTCTCCTCCACCTTGAATATAATTAATACGCTTAAAATTTTTCAAATTTTCTTGGGACAATTTTAAGTATTCGTGACTGAGATCAAGACACGTGATCTGGGCTTTAGGGAAGGCAAGAGCTACGAACTTGGTTAAGCTTCCGGTTCCGCTGCCAATTTCTAAAAACTTAAGTCCTTCGCCATCT
>CALMPX010000012.1 GCA_937871355.1 uncultured Bdellovibrio sp. | reverse complement strand
TAATAAGTACCAAGCACATGATTCACAATTAGATTACGCCGGGCCCAACATCAAAGGTGATATGTTAGCGGCTTACACTAGCGTTTCGAATTCGTGCCAAATTGCCTACACCAAATCAAACGGACAAACCGTTAAAATGACTTTAGATCAAGTTCGCTCGCGTATTTTCGATATCAGCTTTGACCCCTATCACTGCGCTGAATTACGTTGGGGAGCTAAAGACGCGACTGAGTTAGCTTCATGTAAGGACGATTCAAACAAAAAAGATTGGTATGCGGCGGAGCGAATGTTACGTAACCAAATTGAGCGTCGTTACGATCTTAAGATGAACTTGTCGTTGCCGGAACTTCAATCCAATAAAATGGGTTTAGGGGTCCAAGTGGCACCTAGTGTGGATATAGTGGATTTCTTGACTCATTAATTATTAAAACCTAGACCTTGGTCTATCAACTCTTTCACAAGACTAGCCGATAGACCAAGTATGGAAAACTTCAAAAAACTTATAGTCGCTGTTACTTTAATTCTCTTTTCACAAAACGTCTTCGCGGCGGCTCTGGAAATCGTCGACGTCAAAAGAAATATACCCTTAGCGGAAACGGAACCGGTTTATAAAGATTTTTATATCAAAGTTTCGAGCAAGTCTGATTTGAAGAAAAACCAAGTGGTTAAAGCCACACGTAAAATCATCGTCAAAGATACCATGATGAAAGCGGTCGGAGACTTTACCACGACTGTGGGTTTACTTAAAGTGATCCAAGTTTCAGATACTATTGCCGTAGCCCGTGAATTTAAGCTCATCCCTCGTGACAGCGAAGCGATGATTGATCAGATCGGAATTATGGTCGGCGACGAGATCGATACGACAGAAAGCTTTACCGACACCTCTCACCCCGTTAAAACGAGCGAAGTGCCGGCCCAAGAGCTTAAAAAACAGCTCGAAAAAAAGGATGAAGTTCCTACAGAAAAAACAGCTGCGGCGACATCTCCCGAAGATATATAATGATTTTCTGACACTGCTCTGGCATATAAAAGGGCATGTCAACTCAACCGACCAACGATACAAATCCGACGTACTTTAAAGTTCGCCTTTCGCAAGTGCCACGAGCCCAAGAAGCCGACGTCACCGATCTTTGCTTTGATCATCAGGCTTTAGGACTCAGCGAAGTTTTAGGTTTTTCCCAACCTGATTTAACTTATGAACCATCACTGGCTCCACGATCTATGTTAGAGCTTGAAGTGTATTTCGAAAAAACACCCGAGCAAAGCTTCTTCGACGAGATGAAGAATTTTAATTCGATGATTCAAGTTCGCACGTCCGAGGAAGAAACCAAGGATTGGCTTGAAGAGTGGAAAAAAGGATTTGTTCCCTTTAAATTAGTGGGACCGGTTTGGGTCGTTCCTTCGTGGCTTGAAAAGCCCGCTGAGGTACAAATCGAAATAAAAATTGATCCCGGCATGGCTTTCGGCACAGGTACTCACGCCACAACAAAAATGGCTTCTTACTTTATTCATAAATTGGCCGTAGAAAATAAAGAATCTGTTGGTGACTGGGCCGTGTTGGATGTGGGCACCGGAACAGCTATTCTGGCTGTACTTGCTGAGCGTTGCGGTTACGGATTTACCATAGGTGTTGAAATCGATGCCGAGGCTCGCCGTAAAGCGCGCGAGAACTGTGAATTAAATCAAACTAAAACGGTCGAAATTACTAATAAACAGTTGGATGAAATTAAAGATCAGTACGATGTCGTTGTGGCTAATATCATTGATGGTATTTTGATTCGTCTCAGAAAAGATTTATTAAAAGTTTTAAAGCCTGGCGGACATTTATTCCTTACGGGAATTCTGCAAGAACGTGACAATCACTTTTTTGAGAAATTCATCGAAGCTTCGCC
>CALMPX010000011.1 GCA_937871355.1 uncultured Bdellovibrio sp. | reverse complement strand
AAAAAAATTGAGTACACCTTCCCCAATGAAGGTGAGTTCACTGTGGCATTACGAGTTTTTGATAAATCGGGAGCCGAGGCTATTACTGTCACAAAAATGACTGTTTCGAAGAAATCGTCAAAGGCGGCATAATGGCAGAGTTTTTAACTGCAAGTAAATGGGAAGCCATTCATGGTGAAAAGTTCGAATCTTGGCGAAAATCAAGATGGTCAGACTCTTGTAGCGAGACTCAGATATTTTTGAATCACCTTCTCCCTTTGGGAAAAGTCAGTGGCGAAAAAAGACTTTTGCCTCATCAGTCTGAGTCAGTTCAAAGAGTCATATATTGCCACGAGTTTTTAAAAATCAGTCCCGTCATGACTACATTAGCAACTGGAACAGGAAAAACTGTCGTTATGGCCGCAGTTATGTCATGGCTATTTTGTCTAAAGAAGATTCAAACTTTTATAGTTTTTTGCCCAAATACGATCGTTAGAGATCGTCTAAAGCGCGATTTTGAAACTGGATCTGTTTTTGATGAATTTAATTTAATACCCCATGAATTCGCTTCAGTTAGAAGAGAGATCCGTCCTGTTATTGTTGATAGTTTTCAAAACTTAACAAACTTAGTCGGAAATAACTTAATTGTCGCCAATCGACATCAATTTCAACAAGGCTATGCTGGCGGTCAAGATCATTTAAAATTTGTCACTGATCACGGAGGCTGTTTAGCCATTTTCAATGATGAAGCTCACAACACTCGTGGCCCAGAATACAAAAGAACTCTCGATATTTTAAAAGCAAAAACTAACTTTAGATTTGACGTAACGGCAACGCCAGACCGTGCTGATAATTTACGGCCCGAAGCGCATGAAATTTATAATTTATCTGTTGTAGAAGCCATTACAGGAAGTTACAAGAATAGCCGTTTTATTGATAAATCTTTTCCAAGTTATCCAAGATTGATTAAAGACGTTATTGTAAAACGTCCAGAGGTTACCCGCCTTGGCGCAATTGATATGGGCGCGTTGCTATTCAGAAATCAAAATACAGGTCAGACACTTCAAATTCGTGAAATTGATTGGGAAGACTTACCTCGTAAGAAAAATCTTCAGTTAGTTATGGATCCAGGTCCGATGAAATTGCAACTTCAACTTGCATTTGAAGCGCATCAAGAAAAAATTAAACTCGCAAACAATAGATTTAAGCCACTGCTTTTTGTTATTGCACCAAGTATCGCAGGTGCAAAACAAGCTATAGAAGTCATGAAGGAAGATTTCAAATTAAATCCACTTCTTGTCGTTGACGATGAAGTTGATTATGAAAAAAAGGAGCTTCGTGAAGCTGCGGCTAACTTAGGTGACTTTAATTCGCCATATGACAGCGTAGTTTCTGTATATATGTTACGTGAAGGATGGGATGTCCCCGAAGTCTCTGTAATTTGTTTATTGAGAGGATTTGGGTCACCACTATTCGCACATCAAGTGTTGGGACGCGGACTAAGACTTATTCGAAGAAATGGATGCGAAACTGATCGCAATGTTCAAGAGTTGACAATAATTGATCATAAAGCTTTATGCTTAGACGGTCTTTGGGCTGAAATTGACGCCCTTGTTTTAGAAGGTTCAGAGGTTGTGAGAGAGCGTGAAATACCGCGGGATTCCCCTGTCGAAAATTCAGATCAAGATGACGAAAACGAACTTGGCCCACAAGTTGTAATTAGACCAGAACTACTTGATTTGCTAAAAGTTCCTGATTCCAAACCACTTGAAACTTTATCGTTTAGTCGATGTCTAGAACTTTTAGATGAAGCTTTAGAGTGTTTGAAAGATTATAAACCTGAAAAATTAATATTTGTCGAGGTTGAGATTGAAGGCGTACAAAGTTTACGACCTCAGACACCAGAGCATAATTCAGTACGGGGGTTAAAGGTAACTGCAATTCCTACAACACAAAAAT
>CALMPX010000010.1 GCA_937871355.1 uncultured Bdellovibrio sp. | reverse complement strand
ACTCTTTCAAATCACGAGCACCCACTCCCGGAGGATCAAAATCATGAATAAGACTTAACGTGTCTTCCAGATCTAACAGATCAATTTTTTCTTCTTCAGCAATTTGAGCGAGTGGCGTTTTTAAATATCCATCATCATCAATATGTGAAATCAGTGCGTCTGCGACTTTTTCTTCGTGATCGGAAAACCCAACCATTTTTACTTGCCAGTACAAATGATCATGTAAAGTTTGCGTCTGCGTGATCACATTTTCATAGTTCATGATTTCTTCATTACCATGAGACGCTTCACGAGGCATTTTATGCTGAGTTTCTAAATAAGATTCCCACTCGAACTCATCTTGTTTTTGTGGATCTTGAGAGGCTGATTGTTCGACAGGAGTTTCTAAATTTCCATTATTCTGCGGCTCTTCAACTTGCGCTGCAGCTTCTTTTGTGCGTTCAAAATCTTCTTCACGTAAAATTTCGGCTTCTTCTAAAATGGGATTGTCTTCAAGTTCATTTCGGACTTGGGACTCAAGCTCTAAACGAGACATCTGCAAAAGCTTGATCGCTTGCTGCAGTTGCGGCGTGATCACCAAGTTTTGACTGAGGTTCATCGTTTGTCGTAATGCCATTTTATTCCACCATTTTAGTTACGCAGTTATTCTTTATCTATAACTTAAAGTTCTCACCCAAATAAAATTTCTTAGCTACATCGGAATTGGCGATTTCATCTGTGTTTCCACTGACTTGAATCTGCCCATCCTTCAATATATAAGCATAATCGCAAATGCCCAAAGTCTCACGCACGTTGTGGTCCGTAATCAAAACTCCTATACCTTTGGCCTTAAGATCTCGGATGATATTTTGAATTTCACCGACTGCAATGGGATCGATCCCCGCAAAAGGCTCATCGAGGAGTAAAAAATGAGGTGATCCCGCCAACGCTCTGGCGATCTCCACGCGCCGGCGCTCACCACCGGACAATGAAAAACCAAAACTTTCACGAATATGATTTACGCGAAATTCTTGAAGAAGTGATTCTAATTTTTCATGTTTTTCTTTGGCTTCAAAACCATGAGCTTCTAAAGCGACAAGAATGTTATCTTCGACCGTCATTCGACGAAAGATACTCGGCTCTTGTGCTAAATAACTCAGTCCCGATCTTGCCCGTTTATACATTGGAAAATTTGTAATATCTAAATCGTTAAATTGAATTCGTCCACTGTCGGGTTGCACAAGGCCTACAACCATATAAAACGATGTGGTTTTCCCAGCACCGTTCGGACCCAATAAACCCACGACTTGTCCGGCTTTAATTTCAAACGAAGCCGACTGAACAACTTTACGGCCCTTGTACTGTTTTGAAATATTCTCGATTTTAAGATAACTATTCGGCGCCATTGGAGTCCTTCAATTTATTTTTTAAGCTGACCCGTCACTTTGACATTATTTATTTTAACTTTTTG
>CALMPX010000009.1 GCA_937871355.1 uncultured Bdellovibrio sp. | reverse complement strand
AATGTGCGTACAGCGAGTTTTTCTTTTTGGACACTTTGTGGCCAGATTTTAAAAAATGTGCGTACAGCGAGTTTTTCTTTTTGGACACTTTGTGGCCAGATTTTACGACGGTCGAATTTGACCATGCGTGCAATAGCTATCATTCGCGTCATCGACGCTTTGGAAAAATAGAAAGCACTTCGCATGTCGAATCACTTAATCACTAGAATCATTTCCTCAGTCGTGGCTGTCGTCGCTTTATTTTGTATAGTTTATTTTTTTGAACTTAAAGGCATTTTATGGATGTGCTTTGTTATATCTTTAATCGGTAGCTATGAAATGTCGAAGCTGATTTTTAGCAATCAATACCCTAAGTTTTCTAAAACTTTATTTGTGACAATTTCTACTATCAGCATGATCTTTTTTAAAGATTATACCCGTACTGGCTATGTTTATCTTTTATTTCCATTAACGTTTAGCTTAGTCGCTGCTTTAAGTATTATTTTTCATAAGCAATTTACAAAAATCGAAGATATATTTAGTTATGTCGCTAAATTTGTTTTAGGTTTGATGTACGCGGTCTTTTTGCCGTTGATGATCATGTGGATTCTTCAAGCTGAAAATGGAATAGTTTGGTTTCTATGTTTATTAGCTGTCGTTTTTTCCGGCGACATCGGAGCCTATACATTTGGAACTTTATTTGGAAAAACTAAAATTGCACCGTTGCTGTCTCCACAAAAAAGCCTGCAGGGTAGTCTAGGTGGGTTGTTATTTTCAACGGTAGCCGCTGGACTGTTTAGTTTATTGTTACCAGCTGTTCCCTTAGTTATTTTGCTGTTACTGGGTTTTTGCGGGGGATTATTGGGTCAAATTGGGGATTTCTTTGAATCTCTTATTAAACGCATCGCAGGAGTGAAAGACTCAGGCTCAATTATGCCAGGCCATGGTGGGGTTTTAGATCGACTCGATGGCGTTTACTTCGCTTCACCTTTATTTTTCATCGTTCTTTATTATATAATATAGTCGTATACTTTAATAGGCGCTAGACCGCCAGTCGAGGAATTATATGAATATATCTGACTTATTGAGCTCAGCTTACAGTAACATCGTACCCTTTATTCTTTTGCTGAGCATATTAGTTTTTGTTCACGAATTTGGACATTTCATCGTAGCTCGCCTATGTGGTGTTAAAGTTGAAGTTTTCTCTTTAGGATTTGGTAAAAAAATTATTCAGTATAAATGGGGCGATACAAATTACTGTCTGTCGCTGATTCCATTTGGTGGCTACGTTAAAATGTACGGCGAGCAAGGTGGCGATGTTGTGCCAGAGGATCAAAGACATCTTTCATTTACACATAAATCAGTTTGGAGACGAATCGCTATTGTTTTAGCTGGTCCACTCATGAATTTACTTTTTGCTATTATCGTCTTTGCTGGAATTTCATATTTCGGTGAGGAAACCCGCGCACCAAAAATTGCTGACGTTCAAGCGGGATCAGCAGCAGAACAAGCAGGTTTAAAAGCTCACGATCATATCGTTTCTGTTGGCGGAAAAGCTGTTCGTAGTTACGAAGAATTCCAAAATGCTTTAACGGCTAATCAAAATACAGATTTATCTATCGTGGTTAAGCAAGATAATGAAGCTGAACGAACTTTGAATGTTAAAGTGAACTCAATTAAAAATCCCAATATATTTTCAACGGATGCAATGATTGGCGATATTGCCGGAATTCTTCCTTATGCTAAGGGAAGTTTAGTCGCTGTTAAAATGGATTCTTTAGCGTATCGTTTAGGTTTTCGCACCGGTGATGAAATTGTAAAAATTGACGGAATGAAAGTTTCAACGTGGCCCAATCTCACTTTTTTAATTGATGGAAAATCACACGAAGTTAAATTAGCCAGTGGTAAAGATATTCAAGTCTCAGCGCAAAAAGATATCGCTAGCATTGATGTCTTCGGTTTCGAAGAGCCTGAGCTTTATTTAGATCAAGTTGTTCCAGATTCTCCGGCGAACAAAGCCGATATCTTGGCTAAAGACAAAATCGTCGCCATCAATGCTGAACCTATGAAAAACTGGGATGCCGTTCTGAATAAAATTAAATCGTACGATGGCAAAGAGGCGCTTTCAATCACGCTTCTACGTGACGGTGTGGAAGTTATTAAAAAAGTAACTCCGCTGGTCACATCTCAAATGACCGCTGTGGGTAAAGAAGATCGACGATTCACCATTGGTATCGTTCCTATGGTGAACTATACTAACCCTGAAATAGTTAAAGTGGCTGAGACATCAATCTTCGCGGCTTTAGGTAAAGGAATTAAACGTTCCTACGACATTTCAGCCATGACTGTTATTTCGTTTGTTCGTATGTTTCAAGGCGAAGTATCTCATAAAAATATCGGTGGAATGATTTCTATCGGTAAAGCGGCTAAAGATTCTTATGCCATGGGAGTTCAGCCGTTCTTGATCACAATGGGAATTTTATCGATCAGCTTGTTTATTCTTAATTTATTACCGGTGCCGGTATTGGACGGAGGACATCTTGTTTTTTACATCATCGAAGTCGTTAAAGGTTCCCCACTCAGTATTAGAAAAATAGAATTAGCTCATCAAGTTGGATTTGCATTATTGATGGGTTTAATGGTGCTGGCGTTGTTTAATGATTTTACAAAATTTTTATTTAAGTCTTAAACATGAAAATACTGGCTTGTGACACAAGTACGCTTATGGGGAGTGTTGCAGTTAGTGACGGGTCTCGTGTCTTAGCATCACGAGCGACCATGCGTTCGGGCTCACACACGGACACAATTAATGGAATGATTACGGATTGCTTGCATGAGGCGGGGCTCCGTTTGAAAGACGTCGATATTTTTTGTAGTGGTTTGGGACCGGGAAGTTTTACGGGTATTCGTATCAGTCTAAATACCGTTAAAACTTTTGCTTACATTCATCAAAAGCCGGCCGGTGGGTTAGATTCATTATTTATGATGGCCGATCAAGCAAAGCAAAAATTTGAATTTATCACTCCTATGATTAATGCCTTTAAAAATATGGTTTATATAGCTGAATACCAATCCGTGAGTAATCAATTAGTTGTCGTAAAGCCGCCGCAAGTTGTGCGCGTTCAGGATTTGAAATACTTTTTAAATCCTCAAAGCTTAGTTTTGGGAGATGGTTACACAACTTATGAAGCGTATTTTAAGGCAAATATTCCTTTTGAATTGATAAGAAGCGCCGAATGCACAGATTTTCCACATGCGGACACATTGTGTCATTTTTTCGGGCAAAAACCTCAATCCGATTTGTCTGATCAAAAATACCACTGGTCGAATTTAATCCCTATCTATTTAAGGGCTTCAGAGGCCGAAGAGAATTTGAGCGGTATAAAATTTATACCATTATAACTTCGCACTGATTTTATACAATTGTAGAAAAATAACCTCAAAATGCATTTTATTGAAAGTAATTATTGAAACTAACCTATAACATCCCATATCATAATTTAAGATGATTACAGAAAATAAAAACAACTATTATGAAATCCTCGAAGTCTCTACAGCCGCGACTCAGCATGATATCTTGTTGGCTTATCAAAAAGCTAAGTTGACTTATTCAGACAGCAATATAGCGCTCCGTTCAACATTTTCGAGCGAAGAATTAAACGAACTTAAAAAGCTCGTTGACGAGGCGTTCCTCGTTCTGAGCAATCAAAGCTACCGCCATATCTATGAACAACGGCTTAATACGAAATCATACAGTGAATCAGACATTACTTTTAATGCTATTAAAGATTTCACTCAAGATATCAGCCCGACGAATACAATTGAAAAACTCATTCAAAAGCACAATACGATAACTCAAAAAGCCGAGACAGTAGTCACTGAACCAGTGGCAGAGCTCGCGGCAGCGGTTGACGAAGTTTTTGAACAAGAAATACAAACTCAGTCTGAGTGGTCAGGCGATTTTTTAAAAAAAGTACGCGAATATAAGAAAATTTCGATCGATAAGTTGCAGGAATCGACCAAGGTGAATCCTTGGTATTTGAAAGCTCTTGAAACCATGGATGTTAAAAATTTACCGGCCTCAGTTTTTGTTCGTGGTTATGTGATCCAAATGGCTAAAGAATTGGGATTAAACGAAAAAAACGTTGCTGATTCTTACATGAAGATCTACAAAACTAAGCTTGAACACACCAAATAAAATTACCTACGTTATTTCAAAAGAAAATTATTCTGAAACACGATTAGACAAATGGTTAACGACCCAATCTAATAATTTAAGTCGCAGTCATATTATTTTACTTATTGATCAAGGTCACATTACTGTAAATGGGAAATCCGTTAAATCATCGTACGTTGTTCGGTTGAATGATAAAATTGAATTATTATTACCAGAAACAAAGCCCACTCAATTAGTTCCAGCAGATATGATGATCTTTTAGTCGTGAATAAGCCTTCAGGCTTAGTGGTTCATCCTTCGGCCGGGCACGAGCAAAATACTTTGGTGAATGGATTACTTTTTCATGTCAAAAATCTTTCTATGAAAAATGAAGAGCGTCCGGGAATCGTTCATCGTATTGATAAAGAAACCAGTGGACTGTTAGTGGTGGCTAAAAACGATCGAGCCCATGAAAAACTATCGCAACAGTTTAAAGATAAAACCACTCATCGTGTTTATTATGCGGTGGTAATGGGTATGTTGAAAAAAGAAAAAGGCACGATTCAGTCTTATTTAATTCGCAATCCCACGGATCGTAAAAAATATTGTTCTCTGCGCGAAAATGGCCGTGTCGTCACCGAGTTTACGGAAGTTTTAGATCATGCGAAGTGGGCTGTGACTCACTATGAAATTGTAAAACGCTTACCTCATTTAACTTTAGTGAAATTACAATTAGAAACGGGCCGCACTCATCAGATCCGCATTCATATGAGTGAAGCTGGTCATCCGATCGTCGGAGATGTCACCTATGGTTACCCGGCACAGCTTCTTAAAAACAAAGGTCTCACACGTTTTTATCTTCATGCGGCTGAATTAGGATTTACTCATCCACGCACAAATGAAGAGATGAAGTTTACCTCTCCGTGGCCCCCAGAAGATGAAAAGATGTTAAAATCTTGGGGATTTTAGATGTATCAAGAAACAGATTTAGGTTTCGAACTCAAAACTAAAAATACACTGATATTTTTTGGTAAAAAAGGCTGCACCTTAGAAGATCTCAAGCATCATTATAAAGACATTGAATTTCGGACTGTTCATCAAACTCATTCAGATATTATTGTAGAATCATCACGTGAAAGCGAAAATATTCAAGCTGATGCACATTATACACAAGAAATGAATGTGGGCTTAGTCGTTAAGACCGCGGATTGTATTCCGCTTTTAATTCATGTACCTCGTAAAAATATGATTTTAGCGATTCATGCTGGATGGCGCGGAGTTGAGAATCAAATTACTTTGAAAGCATTAAGGCAGATACAGCTGAATTCGAATCAAGAAGTTTTTGCATATATAGGTCCTCATATTTTGCAAAAGAGTTTTGAAGTTGATGCTGATGTAAAAGATCTTCTTTTGAAAGCGGCTTGCGGAGAAGAGGGTGAATGGTCTTATTCGCAAGGCGAAAAATTTTACGTCGACTTACAAGAGATCGTTAAATCTCAAATTCAAGCTGTCACACGATCATCGAATATTTATAATACTAATATGAATACATATGAAAATAGCCTATTTAACTCATATAGAACCGATCAAACAAAATTTCGAAATCTCAGCTTTATCGCAAATATTGTCTCAAAGTAAAACAAATAGACAGATTAAAATGCTGTAATCAAATATAGTTCTCTATAAAGGGGTTATCGTATTGCAGTAAAGTTCCTGTAACAATTTTCACAAACAGGAGTTTTTATGCAAAAGTTGATTGTGCTTTTAGGATTAGTACTAGGTTTTAATGCTCAAGCCTTAGTTATTTCGTGCCAAGGTATGCTGGAACACGACGACGGTTCGAAAGTGGCTTTCGTTGTACCCAATATGGACGTGTCTGATAGTCAGCTCATGTCATCTTCGAAATTAGAGAATAAGTTTCAAATTGAAAATGTAATATTTTTAATTACCTACGAAGATGCAGTTTATGAAGAAAATTTAACATTATTATTTAATAATGAAAACAGTAAAGGCGGAAGTAAATTTGTCTATCCT
>CALMPX010000008.1 GCA_937871355.1 uncultured Bdellovibrio sp. | reverse complement strand
TAAAAGAGCTTGAGCTTTCAAGTAAAAAAATCAGAACATTAGTTAAAACGGATCGTAAAAATAGAATTAATTCCTATACTTATAAAAACTCTCATGAGGTTTTATACACCTGCCGAACACAAACGGGCGATCAGCAATTATGGAGCTTGGATACCCATCTTTTAAATGCGACTTCTGTATCGAAGCCTCCGAAACAAATTCGTTTTATTAAATACAAAAATGAAAAACTTTATTTTACATCAACTGAAAATGAAGTTTCAAATGTCTACAGTGCAAAAATCAGCGAAAACAAAGTGGTCGAAGTTGTACCGTTGACTCATTTATTAACTGGAGCTCTCAGTTTTGATGTGGATGAAAAAGAAAAACAAGTTTTCACCACGGTCATTGGAGACAATGGACCCTATGTCGCATCCAGTGCTTTTATTCCGGAAAAAACAATCTTACCTCAAATTCAAAATGATATTTTAAATCGTTACCGGAATTACACGGATCCTTCTTACAGCATGACAACCACCCAAAGTGATTACTCAGCCCTACCGTACATTTATCCTCATTATTGGATTCCTTTTATTTCCAACAATGTGACGGGAAATGGTGTGCTTTACCAAGCATTAACTTCGGCCTCTGATCCGTTAGGAATGCACTCTTACGCCGCTCAGCTGAACTACGATTCTTTCAGCAACAAGATCGGTTTTGTCGCGACCTACATGAATACACAATTGCCATGGTCTTGGAATTTATCCGCTTTGCAAACACAGCAATTATTTGGCATTGATTCTTACGTTAGAAAAAATACTTACTCGTTAACTTTATTTCCTGACACTTTTTACTTGAATGAAGATATTCAATTAAGCTTTGGTGCTATCGTCAATCAAACCGAAGATCAATTCGCAACGACAAATCATGCAGGTGGATTCATTCAAGCCAGTTATGCTGATATCGAGCAACGGCCTAATCACTACTACCCCATGAGCGGTTTGAGTTTATTAGGAAAATACCAGCGTTTAGCTGACCAAAGTTCTCAGTCAAAATCAATCTATGGGGATTATTCGCAAGCGCTATTCAGTTTAACCAGCTACAATCATTTATGGCTTCCGCGCGACCATACAATCATGGCCAAGCTCGATGCACTTTATACATTTGAAGATGTGGCTCGTCGCTTTGGAACAAGCAACCTTAGCTTACCGACTGATGCTGAACTTCAGCCACTTTTTATGGTCCGAGGTTACCAAGCGGGACAATTTTCTGGAACACAAATGGCTTCATTCAATTTCGAATACCGCTTTCCTATTTATGATGTGCTATCAGGAAGCGGAACGACGCCATTCTATATTAAATATATCACGGGCGGCGTTGTCGCCGATGCATTAGCCGTCAAAGGCTTTGGCTACGATGCTGATGAAAATTTTCAAGCGCTGAAATTATCTGAACAAATATTCAGTGCCGGCATTGAGGCTCGCATGAATACGACTGTGGGATATATTTTACCAGTAAACTTTATTTTTGGATTATATGGACCGATGTCACACCGCTATGCCAAGGATAGCCTTGTTACGGGCTTAAGTATTCAGCTCAGCGGATTTTAATTAACTCAGTAAAAATTTAAAATCTT
>CALMPX010000007.1 GCA_937871355.1 uncultured Bdellovibrio sp. | reverse complement strand
TTTATATTATCAAAAAAATGGTAAATGTAAAACCGTCTATTCTAAAGGTGGTGATGCCAGAGAAGTCAGTACGGCTGTTGGCTACGAAACCTGCGAAAACGTCCTTAATAATATTAAGAAAAATTTAGAAGATGGCTCATATGTTTGTGAAGAAAAAGTTCTTATGGGGTCTTTAGAGCTCGAGTAATCGTTTCTGAGTTGAAGTTTTTTGAAGATGATTTAGAATTAGAGTCATTCATGAATAACATATTAAATATCGCCTTAGCTCAAATGACTTCAACCGATCAGGTTGAGACCAACTTACAGCAAATTTTGCAAATGGTTCGAGAAGCCAGTCAACAGCCCGATTCGATTCGTCCTCGAATTATATTTTTTCCAGAGAATAGTCTTTATTTTAGAATTAAATCTGATGAAAAATTGCCACAAATTATTTTAAATTCGGCCGAGTTCAATGCTTTAGAGACGATCAGTAAAGAAACCAATATTTATCTTCATTTAACATCAACAGTTTATGATAATGGTAAGAATTGGAATGCGAGCGTGTTGGTTTCACCTGGTTCAGGATCTCAGATTATCTATAGAAAAATTCATTTATTCGATATTACCTTAGCGGGTGATAAATCTATTCGTGAATCCGATGTGTTCGCTCACGGTGGTGAGGTCACGCAGTTTGATATTGAGGGCTTTAAGTTTGGATCATCTGTTTGTTATGATATTCGGTTCTCTGAACTTTATCATAAACATGCTTTAGCCGGAGTGGATGCCATCGTCGTTCCCGCGGCCTTTTTGGTTAAGACGGGAATGATTCACTGGGAGATCCTACTGAAAGCTCGTGCTATTGAAAGTCAGTGCTATGTTTTAGCTCCGGCTCAATGGGGATCCCATCAAAGTGTAAATGGTCAGATTTCGCGCGAAACCTTTGGCCACAGCATGATCGTGGGTCCTTGGGGACAAAGCTTAGAGCAAAAAAAAGACGGTATAGGATTGATTTACGCTCGTTTAGACAAAGAAGAGAGTTTGAAAGTGCGTAGCCAAATCCCGATGAAAGATCATCGTCGTATCTAGGTCTAAAAATTGTCTAAAGCACAGACTTCTGGTGTCTTACTCTGACTTTATGTTGTCAATATGAGCCTTAAATAATATATCATATTGATATGAAATATTTTAATACGACATTCGCAATTTTAAGCGTAATTTTATGTTTTGTTTCTATCTCAGCGCAAGCTCAAGCGCCAACCCCTAAAGAGCCGTTTGAATATTCTGAGATGGCTAAAAATAGAACTTATATTGGTGGAGCAGAGGAAAGCAATTTGAAGCTTTTGCCTGAAAGTCATTTTCAAAAAAATAAAAAGACAACAAGTACAGAAGAGACAAGTGAGGGTTTTTAAGTGAGTGATCAGCATGGTGCAACCTTAAGTGTAAAAGAAGTCAGTGAAAATTGCGAAAAACTTCCTGAGGGTGTTGTCCGCGATACCATGGACGTCGATGTTTTGATCGTAGGAGGAGGAGCCGCTGGGTTGTCGTGTGCCTATCAATTAGCTGCCTCAATTGAAAAATATAATGCTGAAATTACGGCAGGAAATAAAACCGGTGAGTTAATCCCAGAACAAATGATTGTGGTGGTCGAAAAAGGAAATGAAGTTGGATCGCACAGTCTTTCTGGAGCGGTTTTAAATATGAAAGCCTTAGAAGAGCTGATTCCAAATTATAAAGAGTTGGGTTGTCCCATTGAATCACCTGTTTTAGAAGATGCCGTTCATTATCTAACAGAAAAAAGTTCTTTCAAATTACCAATTACACCACCTCCGTTCGTGAACGTTGGAAAATCAATCGTCTCGATTTCAAAGTTAAACAAATGGTTAGCCACGCAGTGTGAATCTAAAGGAATTAATATCTTTCCGGGTTTTGCCGCGGTTGAAGCTTTGTACGAAGGTGACAAAGTTGTCGGTGTTCGTACCGGTGATAAAGGCCGTGATAAAAATGGAAATCCTAAATCTAATTTTGAACCAGGTCTTATTTTAAAATCTAAAGTGACGGTTTTTGCTGAAGGAACTCGTGGCAGTTTGTTCAAGCAAGTTAGTAAAAAATTAAATCTTCGTGAAGGAAAAAATCCTGAAGTTTTCGAAGAAGGCGTGAAAGAAATTATTCAAATGCCTGTTGGGACAGTTAAGGCCGGACAAGTTATTCATACGATGGGTTTTCCTTTAAAAAAATCAATCGGAGGAACTTTCATTTACACTTTACCTAATGATCAAATCAGCCTAGGTATCGTGACGTACTTAGATGCCAAAGACCCTTTATTAGATCCGCACCGTGAATTACAAAAAATGAAAACTCATCCCTTCATTTATAACATGATCAAGGGTGGAAAAGTCATCGCCTATGGTGGTAAAACCTTACCTGCCGGTGGTTGGTATTCTATGCCTAAACTCAGTGGTCAAGGTTGGGTCGTTTGCGGTGATACCGCAAGTATGGTGGATGTTCAGAAGCTTAAAGGAATTCACTTAGCCATGAAATCAGGAATGTTAGCTGCAGCTGCGATCGTTGAAGCTATCATCGCTCAGGATTTTTCAAACGTTAAATTAGCGAGTTATGAAACTAAAATTAACGAATCTTATGTTAAAAGTGAATTGTACCGTG
>CALMPX010000006.1 GCA_937871355.1 uncultured Bdellovibrio sp. | reverse complement strand
AGAACACGAACATTGCCAATGATCCCGCGAATCAGGAGCTCGTCAAACAGCTCACGGGCCAATGGCTCGCTGGCTGGCAGACCGCCAAACCCGCCCAATCTCAAGCGGCGAATTCAAAATGAAAATCGCGCCATTGCTTACTTACAATCACTTGTACCAGCTGGAACAGCAGTCATTAAAATTTATGCCAAAGAGGGCTTAGCTGATCCAACTTTAGCACGTTATGAAGCTCAAAAAACTCCTTCAATCTGGAATTGGATTTTAACTAAAGAAGATGTTCGTTCTCATAATCCAAAAACATCTACGGCCTCTGAAGTTCAAGCTCGTGGCGTGCCAGCAAATATGATTCTTGATCAAGGTACTTATGAAGTTAATCGTTATCCTCACGTTCAAGAAATTACAAACAAAGATGCAGAAAGTGGTAAATCAGGAGATACGTACAAAATATTTCGCGATTCTCCTCCGCAAGGTTTATTCTTAGTGGACGAAGGCGTTGTAACACGAGATTATCGCCATCCCGCAGGACTTGGTGTGGACGGTATCAGTGGGTTTAAAGCTGGTGAAAAACTAGTTCCAAACTACGCTTTAGAACAATAATTTTAAACTTAGAATTGTTTACACGAACGGAAGGTTAAACCCTTCCGTTTTTTTTTGCTTTTTTTAAGTCTTTTTTACTAGTAAACATAACAATTTCTTATCTGATGCTTCACGCATTATGATTGGTTTAGCTTAGACTAACATCTAGGCTGATTTATTTTTTTAAAAACACAAATTTCTCTTTCCAGAAAGATCATTTCAGACCTAAAATGAATCTAAGTATAAAAGAGGTCTAAGGATAGACTAACCTTTTCTACTTTATTTGAATCATAAGATTCAAGTATCGCTTCAAGGAAGGAGTTCTCATGGCTAACAATCCGACTCAACAATTACCCTTACTTCCTCTTCGTGATCTCATTATATTCCCGCATATGATGATGCCACTTTTTGTAGGACGCGAAAAGAGTATCAGTGCGCTCGAAGACGCGATGAGCAAGCAAACTGATATCGTACTTGCGGCCCAAAGAGACGCCAAGACGAACAATCCAGAAGAAAAAGACATTTACGCGATTGGCACCATCGGAACAATTATTCAGTTGTTGCGTTTGCCAGACGGCACAGTCAAAGTTTTAGTCGAAGGAAAAAAACGTGCAAAGATTAAAAACTTTGTCGCCAATGATAACTTCTTCGTCGTTAACTGCGAAGTGATCGAAGAAGATGTTGATAATTTAACAGAAGCCTCAGCGCTGGTTAGATCAGTCAAATCTACTTTCGAAACTTACGTTAAATTAAATAAACGTATTCCGCCAGAAATTCTGATGCGCGTATCCAGCATTGAAAGCGCCGGAGAATTAGCTGACATCATTGTGGCTCAGCTCAATTTAAAATTAGAAGACAAACAAAATGTCCTAGAAATTTTAGATCCGACTAAACGTTTAGAGCATCTTCTCAATTTAATGACGGGCGAAATTGAAATTCTTGAAGTTGAGAAAAAAATCCGCACGCGCGTTAAAAAGCAGATGGAAAAATCTCAAAAAGAATATTATCTCAATGAACAAATGCAGGCCATTCAAAAAGAGCTTGGTGAAAAAGACGACTACCAAGCTGAACTTGAAGACCTTTCTGCAAAATGTCGCGATAAAAAAATGCCTCAAGAAGCTAAAGATAAAGTCAACAAAGAGATTAAAAAATTAAAAATGATGTCTCCGATGTCAGCTGAGGCCACGGTGGTCAGAAATTACATCGACTGGTGCTTGTCTCTTCCATGGCAAGAATATTCTCAAGATCGCCATGATGTGAAAAATGCTAAAAAGATTTTAGATCATGATCATTGGGGATTGGAAAAAGTTAAAGAACGTATTTTAGAATACCTTGCTGTTTTATCATTATCGAAAAACATGAAGGGTTCGATTATTTGTTTAGCGGGCCCTCCGGGCGTTGGTAAAACCTCTTTAGCTCGCTCTATTGCCACTTCGTTAAATCGTCCGTTTGCTCGTATCTCTTTGGGCGGCGTTCGTGATGAAGCTGAAATTCGCGGTCATCGAAAAACTTACGTCGGCGCGATGCCAGGTAAAATTTTACAGGCTTTACGAAAAGTTGATAAAGGCAATCCGGTGTTGTTACTTGATGAAATCGATAAAATGTCAAATGACCAACGCGGCGATCCTTCTTCGGCCATGCTTGAAGTTTTAGATCCAGAACAAAATTCAACTTTCTCTGATCACTATTTAGAGCTTGAATATGATCTTTCTCAGGTGATGTTTATTGCAACGGCCAACAACCTTGGCAACGTCGCGCGCCCTCTTTTAGATCGTATGGAAATCATTTACTTGGATGGTTACATTGAACAAGAGAAATACCACATTGCTAAGAATTATTTGATTCCGAAGCAAATGGAAAATCACGGTTTAAAAGATTACAATATCGTGATGAAAGACTCTGCCGTACGCGACGTTATTCGTTACTACACGCGTGAATCCGGCGTCCGTAATTTAGAACGTGAATTCGCCAACGTCTTTAGAAAAGTGGCTAAAGATATCGTTATGTCAAATGAACTGGAACAGTTTAAAAAAGCTGACGCAACGACAGCGACCTCTGTGAAAACAAAAGGCTCTAAAGTCACAGCGAAAAAGAAAACAGCGAAAACAAAAGAAAAAGTCTACACAATTACTTCTGAAAAAGTAGTTGAGTTGATTGGACCACACAAAAATCGCCACGGTGAAATCGAAAAACAAAATGAAGTCGGTTTAACTAATGGTATGGCGTGGACTGAGGTCGGCGGAGATTTATTAGCCGTTGAGGTCAGCGCTGTTCCTGGTAAAGGTAAATTCACCGTGACCGGCCAATTGGGCGATGTCATGAAGGAATCCTGTATTGCAGCAATGTCTTACACCAGATCTCGTGGACCTTTATTCGGATTAGATAAAGAGTTTTATGAAAACATCGACATTCATATCCATTTCCCGGATGGCGCTACTCCTAAGGATGGTCCATCAGCGGGTATCGCTTTAACAACTTCAATTGTTTCAGCGATGTTAAAGATTCCGGTAAAAAGAACTGTGGCGATGACTGGCGAAATTTCTTTACGCGGAAAAGTTTTACCAATCGGCGGCTTAAAAGAAAAAATCTTAGCGGCTCATCGCGGTGGAATTAAAACGATTATCTGTCCGAAGGAAAATGAAAAAGATCTTAAAGACATTCCCAAAGAAGTCCTCAAAGAACTTAAAGTCATTTTAGTGGATCACGTAGACCAAGTTTTGATTAACGCTTTAGAGGTTAAAGGCCCTAAAGACATCTTCAAAAACGCTCAGGAAAGCAGACAGGGCGTTAAAGCTAACTACACGGGCCAACAAGTCCACACTCACTAAATCACGGTTACGAAGCAACCTAACTATAAAAAAGCCCCTTTTTGTTGAAAAAAGGGGCTTTTTCTTTTTCCCCGATAAAAGATTCTGAAAATACTTATCTATATAATATTATTGATAAAAACAGTATCT
>CALMPX010000005.1 GCA_937871355.1 uncultured Bdellovibrio sp. | reverse complement strand
GCCACTTTTCGACAAACTGATCCAACTTCTCGTTCTAAGTTACGAAGACCTGCTTCACGCGTGTAACCAGCAATCAGGAATTTAAGACCTTCATCAGTAAACTTAATGTTTTCACTAGTGATACCGTTGGCTTCGATCTGTCTGTCGATCAAATGTTTTTTAGTAATTAATAATTTATCGTTTTCAGTATAACCTGGGATGTAAATCATTTCCATACGATCACGTAAGGCCGCAGGAATATTTTCAACCACATTGGCTGTTGCGATAAATAATACTTTTGATAAATCGAAATCAACATTGAGGTAGTTATCACGGAATGATGCATTTTGTTCTGGATCTAAAACCTCAAGCATAGCTGAAGCGGGATCGCCTCTGAAATCAGAAGCCATTTTATCAATTTCATCTAATACGATAACAGGATTGTTTGTTTTACATTGACGTAAGGCTTGGATAATTTTACCCGGCATTGCTCCAACATAAGTTCTTCTGTGACCACGAATCTCAGCTTCGTCTTTTACGCCGCCAAGTGCGATACGGAAGTATTCACGACCCATTGATTTAGCAATCGATTTCCCTAAAGAGGTTTTACCAACTCCAGGAGGGCCCGAGAAACAAAGAATAGGACCTTTGATTGTTGCTTTTAATTTTCTAACTGCTAAGAATTCTAAAACGCGTTCTTTAGCTTTGTTTAAATCATAATGATCATCATCTAAGATCGCTTTCGAGCGAGCTAAATCATGAATGTCTACAGTTCCTTTATTCCAAGGAAGATCAACCATACAATCTAGGTATGTTCTGACCATTGTGGCTTCAGAAGCATCTGGATGCATACGCTCTAAACGAGACAACTGTTTTAAAGCTTCTAATTTTACCGGCTCAGGCATGCCCACCGCATTAATTTTATTTCGTAATTCATCCATCTCTTCAGTTTTCGAATCGGCGGCTCCGTTTTCGCCCAATTCACCTTTGATGGCTTTCATTTGTTCGCGTAAGAAATTTTCACGTTGATTTTTTGAATCATCAGCACGATTTGTTCCACGTTGACGCGCTTGAGTTTGTAAAACTTCTAGTTCAGCTTGGAGAAGATTGCACACAAGGGAGAGGCGATCAAAAGCATTTGTAGTTTCTAAAACTTTTTGAGCATCTTGAACTTTAATTCCAAGATTACTAGCGATAAGATCAGCCACGCGACCTGGATCAGTGACGTCATCTAAGACTAATAAGATATCAGGAGATAAAGCTTTACCGAAAGCGATAATTTTTTCGATAGATTCTTTAGCTGTTCTTAACAAGGCGTCAATTTCAGGTTGAGTATGAGCCGTTGCCGCATCTTCAATTTTTTCCACAGAAACTTCAAAGCTTCCATTCGTTTTTGTAAATGAAGTGATTTGAGCTTTGGCTTCGCCTTGAATAAGGATTTTAACACGACCATCAGAAAGTTTTCTCATTCGCATGATTTTAGCCACTGTACCAATTTTATAGATTGATTCAGGGGATGGATTTTCCTCAGTTATATCTTTTTGTGATGCTAAAAATATAAGTCTGTTTTTAGCTAAAGCATCTTCGACGGATCTGATCGATGCTTCTCGCCCTACAAACAAAGGTATGATCATGTAGGGAAAAACCACGATATCACGTACGGGTAACATCGGGATCGTTTGAGGAATTTCTACTTGTTGATTATCAATTGCCATGTGTGCTCCTGTTTTCGTATCCTATTTCTCGGAACACACAGTGAATCACTCAACGATATGAACGTCTGGTTTTTGCTATTTTTTGGATAAATGTGAAAAATCAAGACTGACATCCATGTCAGCAGGCCATTAGATTCGATCTAATAACCCCTCTCTCCATGAGAACAAATATATAAATTTTAGAATGAAAAAAGGGAGTTATTGAAGGTACAAATTATTGCGAATTGAATTTTCAGATTCTTCCATACAACAAATACAAAGTACCGCCAAAGGTCGAGCCTTGAGGCGTTTCAGTCCAATATCGTCACCGCAGAGTTCACATAGTCCATATGTGTTTTCTGCAAATTTAGATAGAGTTTTTTCAATTGAATAGAGCGATTTTCTTTCGCGCTCATGCAAATGAATAGAAACATTGTTATTTAATTCTTGAACAGTTGAATCAGCTTCGTCAGAACATTTTTCAATCGTGACTTGAGCCGCTTTGAATTCCTGATCGCGATTAAGAATTTCAGCTTTTTGAAATAATAAATTTTCTTTAATTAAACTAAGTTCAAACATCATCATAGCTTTATCAGCTTGTGTTGATTCAGCTGCAACTATTTCTGATTTTTTACTTGTTTGCTTAACTGGTTTTTTCACTAATTTCCCCCTCACCAGAATAACCTGGTTGAAATTTTGAAAGCCGGTAAAACTTTAGAGGGGATAATTAACTTTTGCCCACCGAGTGTCATCAAAAAAACTTTTTTATTTGAGTTTAGTGTGACGAATCATACAGCACGCATTTTCTGTAATGAAATCTTAAATTAGTAAGCCATCTTGCGATCTGCATTTTTTGTTGCAGCTTCACGTATTTCTGCCCCTTCAATACTGTAACGTGTCCAGGGAATAGCTTGTAGACGCACATCTTCGATGGGTTCGAAAGTCTCTTCACAAACTCCATAGGTGCCATTTTCTATTCGAGATAATGCGTAATCAATTTCCATTAACTGGAATTTATATCTGTTTTGCGTAATTAAAAACGAATGTTCTTCTTGATGTGCTACGGATTGATCACTTTCATCGCCTCTGGATTTATCCACAAGATTAAACTCTGCTTTGAGTGAGCTCATTTGATTCAACAACTGTTGTCTCATTTTCAAAAGTGACAATTTGTGCTGGCTGTAATTGGGCTTAATCGTTTGTGCAGAGGGCGTCATAAGTCTCTCCTTGAGATGATAAGGACGTCATGTCCTTATGCTGTCTTGGAAACTATGATTGATTCAAGGGCACTAAAGGTTAATCATTTTTAGAAAAAATGGGGATAACTATTGAGGAAGAATTGAGCCGTTTTCGAGAGTGAGAACCGAAAGATCACGCACAATTTCATTGGAATTGTTCATGTAAATTTCGGAAAAAGCTCCTTGTTTGCGACCTAATTCTTTAAGGCGGTTAGCTAAAGAATAACGATCGCGTGAACCTGAGTTGATCACATCACGAAGGATTTTAGCGGACTCAAAGGTTTGAACTTCAATAATAGAAGGGTCTTCTTTGTAGGTATTAATGAACTCAGAGTTGAAGGCTGATTTTTTACGTTGTTCATCTGTGATAATATGGTCGACGAAATAGAAATGGTTCATTTTGTTCGTATTCGTTTGATTAGCGCGTCTAGCAAGATCTTCTGTGTTCCACAGGTTAGTTCCCAAATAAGTCATCTGTGATACGTCTGCGGCGCGAAAAAAACCAATAGCTTGACCCATGGCTTTACTGCTATCTGGAATAAAAATGGCGTCGAAATCCACGATGGGTTCGAGGATATTTTCTTTAGCTTCGTTTTCACGGGTTTTTTTCTTTACTGCTCCAGTCGGATTTTTCTTTTTATCTTTTTCTTTAAGAGCTTCTATTTTATCTTTATATTCTTGTTCGCGGTTTTCCACATAATAAGTCCCCACCATTTTTTGGATATAACTTGATAGATCCACATCTTTAGGATCATAAACCTGAGCTGCGACCACCGCTCCTCCATATGCTAAAACATGATCCCAGAATTGGTTGGCGAATTCGACACCGTAGGCATCGTTAGGATAAAGAATGGCAAATTTTTTAAAACCCATTTTTTGCGTAGCAAACTCGACAAGTTTGCTGGTTTGCATAGCCGGCGTGACTGAATTTCTAAAAGTATAAAGCGCATCTGTGGTTAAATCTGATTTTTGAGAAAAGGTAAAAAAAGGAATTTGAAAAAATTCGGCCTTTTGCGCAATCACAGAGGCTTCTTTCGCTCCTAAGCCACCCATCAGTGCAATGACATGGTCGTCTTGCAAAAGCTTTTCAACAGCCTTGGCGGCTAATTCTGGATTACCTTGAGTGTCGTAAAGGGCTAATGTGAAATCGGACGAATTGTCTGTGATTCCAAAACCCATGCGTATGGCGGACAAAGCACGCTGACCTAAAGTTGCATTTTTTCCAGTTAACGGAAGTATGACGCCGATTTTTTTATAATCTGTGGAAAAAGACTTGTCGGAAGTTAGACGTGGTTTTGGTTCCATTTTTATAACAGAAGTCACCGGTATGGGCATTATGTTCGGAGCGGTCGCTACCGCGACAGGAGATGATTCTTCATGGGTCGCTTGATGAGGTTGAATATTTTTATTTAGTTCTGAACTTTGGTGTAAAACAGGTGAAGAGGCGTGTTCAATAGGTTTTTTTTTATTTCCACGATATTGGGTTTGGATCATGGGAGCAGAAGAACAAGAAAATAAAAAGCTCAAACTAAGGACGGCCATTAGAGAAAAAGAGTATTTCATTTTAAATTCACTTTCGTTATCGGTTTTTCAAAAGAGCCGAGAGCTTATCATTATAAGATTTTACCAAAGGTGTTTCTTCATTCATAGCATGAAGGTCTTCGATGAGTTGTTTTTGTTTTGTTGAAATATTTTGAGGAACATCAACGACGATCTTTACCAACATATCACCCTGGCCGCTTGAGCCTAACTTAGGGAAGCCTTTGTTTTTTAAACGAAGAATTTGTCCGGTTGATGTCCCTGCTGGAATTTTAATTTGAGATTTTCCAGATAAAGTAGGAATTTCAACTTCTGTTCCTAAAATAGCGTCCGTGTATTTGATCGGCAAATCAAGAATGATATCAAACTCTTCGCGTTTAAATAATAAATGCTGTTGAAGATTAATAATCACATATAAATCACCAGCCGCTCCTTGAGCAGGAGCATCGCCTTCGCCAGCTAGTTTTAAGCGCTGACCCTCTTTAACACCAGCAGGAACCGTGACGGATAATTTAGTGTTTTCTTCTTTAGAACCTTTTTGACGAGCAAACACGATAACTTTTTCTGTACCAGAAAAAGCTTCTTCAAGGGAAATCGTCAAAGTGTAACGGAGACCGGCCCCTCTTTCTGGCGCGCGGGCGCGACCTGACCACCCGGGTCCGCCACAGCCTTGAGCGCCGGCTCCGCCAAAGAGATCTCCGAATATGTCAGAGAAAGATTCTGGGCCCGCCGATGAAGTTCGAGAATATCTTGGTCCCCCTCCGCCTCCGAAAGGATTTCCACCCTGTTGGCCAAAAGGATTTCCATCGGCCGAACCGAATTGATCATAGTTTTGTTTTTTTTGAGGATCGCTGAGAACTTCGTAGGCTTCAGAAGCTTCTTTGAATTTATCTTCGGCTTTTTTGTTTCCAGGATTTTTATCTGGGTGATATTGCATCGCCAGCTTACGGTAAGCTTTTTTAATTTCATCTTCTGATGAAGTTCTTGATACACCTAGAGTTTGATAAAAATCTTTTTTGCTCAAAGTTTAAATCCTTAGTTGGCGTCTTTAGGAGTCGTGGCGACGATCACTTGGCCCATGCGAATAATTTTATCATGAAGTTTGTAAGCTTTTTTGAAAACACGTGATATTGAACCTTCGGCGAACTGATCCGTGGCTTCCGCACTGAGGGCTTCAAAAAATTGTGGATTGAAAGGCTGACCAAGGCCTGGAACTTCTTGAATGCCATGTTTACTTAAAGCATCTTTGAGTTCTTTCGCCGTCATTTCTACACCTTGTTTAAAAGTGTTGACCGTTTCAGGAGTAATTTTAACTTCTAAAGCGCGTTCAAAATTATCAGCAACTTCAAGCATATCTTTAGCGACGCGCTCCGCACCGTATTTTAACAAATCAGAACGTTCTTTAAGAACATTTTTTTTATAATTATCAAATTCAGCTTTTAAGTAAAGGAATTCGTTTTTCCATTTGCCGGCTTCAGCTTGAAGTGTTTCAACTTCAGACAGTTCTGGCGGGGCGCCTGCTCCATTAGTCTCTGGCTTGTTTTGGTCTTCATTCATAAATAAACTCCAATAAAATATATACTAGTGTGTGTCTTCTTAAGAATTTGTCAATGTGCAAAGGGCTTGAAATATCTCTTAAAAATCAGCCTTCAAGAAAGTGAACTTTTCAAAAATTTGGTTGCTGATAAAAACGCCTTTATCAGTTAAAGACCAATGGTTTTGAGTTAATTTCATTAGCCCTTGGTCGATAAGAGGCTTTGTCAGGAGTTCAATTTTTTTTTTTTTTTTTAGTCCAAATTTCGCAACGAGTCCTGTTTTAGAAAGACCTCGCTCTAGCCGTAGTGACGTGTAGCAAAAATCAGTTAAAGACTGATGGTATTCGAGAGTTTCGGAATTAGAGTCGGTAAATTGGGTGTGCGAGGCCTCTGTTCCTGTGAGGATACTTTTTTCATAGACGTTAATATTCGAAGCATTCCAGAAGCGGTGTCCATAGTCTGATTTTTTTGAATAAGAATGCGCACTGAGGCCTAAGCCCCAATAGGGCATGTCGGTCCAATAAAGTAAGTTGTGACGGGACTCTTTTCCTGGTTGAGCATAATTAGAAATTTCATAGCGATGAAAATTTTGACTTAAAAGCTTTTTATGAATCAACTCAAACATTTCTACTTGCTCGACATCGAGAGGACGATTTTTAGATAAAGGGTGCCCTTCGGGAACGGTCAAACAATAGGGGGAAACATGGGACATTCTCATTCCCAGGGCCACCTCGAGATCGTATTCGAGTTCAGACATTGTTTGAGTCGGCAATGCAAAAAGGACATCAAAAGAATAATTTAATTTATAAGATTCTAATAAGCTTAAAGTTTCTAAAGTTTGTTTTGCGTTGTGTTCGCGGTGAACCATTTTAAGGAGTCGATCTGAAAAAGACTGGGCCCCCACGCTGAAACGATTTACGCCGTGCTCGAGATAGCGGTTCGATTTTCTTTCGTCAACGGTGGCCGGATTAATTTCAATCGTGATTTCAGTGTCTGGTGTGATTGTAAAATCATGTTTGTTTATTTCC
>CALMPX010000004.1 GCA_937871355.1 uncultured Bdellovibrio sp. | reverse complement strand
ACGAAATAATCCAACGATATTCAATAAAATCCATTTGAAAAGCGCAAAGATATTAAAAATTCCTGTGGTGTAAGTCGATGGAACAATTTTTTTATAATAGAGTTCAACATTTTTCGGAGCCCGCGGAGAATTTTTCACCCAATCTAAAAGAAAAGGCTGCGAACGCTTCCACTGTTTGGAATCAGTCGTTGCGACAATTAAATGAGAGTCCGTGCGCGCCGCCGACTGGTTTAAACAGGCTTCGACCAGTTTTTGTTTTTTCTCAGGGTTTTTGACCCAATGAAAATCCCAATTTTGCACATTCGAAGAATTGGGCGCTAAAATGGCGTGCTCAAAAGCCTTTTTTATATGTTCATCGGGTACTGTTTCTTGATTGAATCGTCTGATGGTCTTTCTTTTTTGGATAACAGCTTCAAATTCCATACATACCTCTAAAGAAATCAAACCTTACATTATCTTAAATGACAATGGGTTTTGACAAATATCACAGAGATGATTTAAAAACCTGTATGGATAAAAGACGGCTTATCGCAGAATTTATTAAAATAATCGAAATCGATTTGGCGTTAGCTATTCAAGCTCAAAAAACTACGGTGGAATATGCGACCGGTGAAGAAAACAAAGCTGAGAATCAATACGACACCCGTGGCTTAGAGGCCACATACTTAGCTCGAGGCCAAGCTGAACGCGTCGCCGATCTTCGTGAGAACCTGGCTTTTTTCAAAACAACGGCGATCAAAAACTACCACGACGATATGGCCATCGGAAATTGTGCCTTGATTGAAATCGTAAATACCGACATAGACTCCGACCAAAAGACTTTGCTCATGATGCCTAAGGGCGGTGGACTTTCACTTGTATTCGAAAATAAGCCGGTCCTGGTCGTTACAGCCACCAGCTCCCTGGGTGAAGCCCTATTGGGAAAATATGTTGGTGATGAAGTCAAATACACCTCAGGCAGCAAAACCTGGGAGTATGAAATTATAACAGTGAAATAATCTCACTGTTTTGATCTGACCTTGAAAAAAAACAAAATCTAACCGATAAGTAAGCCTTCTGATTTTGAGGTCAAAATGATTAGTACAAGTAATGTCAGTCTTCGCTACGGCGGCAAAAAATTATTCGAAGAAGCCACAGTTAAATTTACCCCAGGTAATTGCTATGGATTGATCGGCGCTAACGGTGCAGGGAAATCCACTTTCTTAAAAATCCTCGCTAAAGAAATTGAGCCTAACGCTGGCGAAGTTATCATGGATTCTAACAAGCGACTTTCTGTTTTAAAACAAGATCATTTCGCTTTTGACGAAATTCCTGTTCTTAAAGTCGTGATCATGGGTAACTCAAAACTTTTTAAAATTCTTGAAGAAAAAGAAGCCCTGTATGCTAAACCAGATTTCTCTGATGCTGACGGTGAAAAAGCGTCTGAACTGGAAATGAAATTTGCGGAAATGAACGGTTACGAAGCGGATTCTGAGGCCGCCACTCTTTTAGCCGGTCTTGGTATAGCTGAAAACTTGCATGACAAATTAATGAAGGAACTCACACCAGGCGATAAAGTTAAAATACTTTTAGCTCAGGCCTTGTTTGGCCAACCCGACATTCTTTTACTGGATGAGCCGACGAATCATTTGGATATCTACGCCATCCAGTGGTTAGAAGATTTCTTATTCAACTTTAAAAATACGGTGATTGTGGTTTCCCATGATCGTTATTTTTTAAATAAAGTTTGTACTCATATTGCTGATATCGATTACTCAAAAGTAACAACGTACACTGGAAATTATGATTTCTGGCTCCAAGCCAGTGAGCTCAGCCAAAGACTTTTATCAGACCAAAATAAAAAAAGCGCTGATAAGGCCGAGGAACTTAAAAGCTTTATCGCCCGCTTCAGCGCCAATGCTTCTAAATCAAGTCAGGCCTCTTCTCGTCAGAAACAATTGGAAAAATTAACTTTCAACGAAATGCCACAGTCTTCTCGTAAGCGGCCTTATGTGGACTTTATTTCCACTCGTGAAGCTGGACAAGACATCGTTACGGTTCAAAATCTGACTAAAACGATTAACGGCGAAAAAATTATTGATAACATGTCGTTCATGCTCAGAAACGGCGACAAAGTTATTTTATTAGGTCGTAATGATTTAGCAAAAACTGTTTTACTGGATCTCTTGGCCGGAAAAATTCAACCAGATTCAGGCACGATCAATTGGGGCGTCACCATTACGAAAAGTTATTTACCATCAGACAATTCAGAATATTTCCAAGATTCTGAACTTAATTTAGTCGATTGGCTACGTCAGTATTCAACTGAAAAAGATGAATCCTTTATTCGTGGTTTCTTAGGTAAAATGCTTTTCAGCGGCAGCGAAGCTTTGAAACAATCAAATGTACTATCCGGCGGAGAAAAAGTTCGCTGCATGCTTTCTAAAACAATGCTTTCCGGAGCCAATGTTTTATTACTTGACGGCCCAACGGCCCACCTTGATTTAGAAAGTATTACTTCCGTCAATGAGGGCGTCAAAAAATTCAAAGGCACAGTGATCATGACCTGCCATGATCATGAATTTATTCAAACCACAGCCAATCGTATTATGGAAATCACTGATGGAAAAATCAGCGATGACAGCTACGATACTTACGAAGACTACATGGCTAAAAAGAAAAAACAGGCGTCTTTACACTAGCTCTCCATTATCTTAACTAGCTGTACTTAGGTCGAGCGAATGCTGGTATTTTTTTAGCTCTGACTTTAAAGCCCCTCACTCTCTTGCAATTATTTTCTTTTTTTTATAAACTAAATCAAGTTTATAAAAAGGAATTATAATGAATAAAAAATTAGTGTTTATAGGTTTATTTTTCTTTTTGGGTTTAAATAGCGCCTTTGCTGCATTTGATATTTCTCCCATCATCGTTTCTGTATCACCGAGCGGCCCCGATGCTACGGCTTCACTAACAGTCAGTAATTCTGGGAACCAAAAAGCGCCACTTCAGATTTCAATTGTTAACCGTAACCCTGACATTAACGGAGTCGAAAACTATGAAGACTCTAAGGATACAGGTGAATTGTTTCAAATCATGCCATCGCAGCTAATTTTAAATCCAAATGAGAAGCGCACGATTCGTATTACCTATGTCGGTGACCCGAAAATTAAAACCGAACAGGCTTTTCGCGTCATTTCAGAGGAGTTTCCCATCAATGTAACAGATGCCGACAAAGTTAAGAAAAAAGCCGTCGCATCGATTGCTATCATGTCAAAGTACATCGGATCACTTTATGTTAAACCTTTTGGAACTGCGCCCGATCTTTCAATCCAGGCTGAAATGACTAAAGATAAAAAATTGGAACTTACTTTTGAAAATAAAGGTACAGAGCACGCTATTTTAAAAGATATTAAATACAAAGCGATTTTAAAGTCTAACAAAAAAGAATTTCCTTTCCCCTTTGAATCTGTTCAAGCCATCGGTGTTCAAAATGTTTTATCTGGCAAAAATCGAAAATTTACAATTCCATGGCCTAACGGTATTCCAAGGGAAGCACTTAATATCGTCATTGATAAAAGCATAAAGTAGTTTTAATTTGATTTTTTTTCTTATCATTCTATTATCACAATTTTCTCACGCCCAGGGAAAAAATCTTAAACTTTCTCAAGAACAACTTTCTCAAAAATTAAATCAAGGCGTAGATACGACAAATAAACGTGAGTTTACTGAAGCCGAACTCATGGAAAAATTTTTTAACAAAAAAGCAAAAGTAGAAAAGACCAATTCAAATTTTTTGATGCCGGTCTATTATGAAAGCATGAGTCGACCCCTCTTGCAGGTCAGCAGCCGCGGCGAGAATAAAATGAACGGTATCGACAAGCTTGAAGTTAATATCATGGATATTATTCAAGCCATTAAATTGCTTATCGATAAAAGTGCTTACTTCAAAATTGAAGAGATCGAAAAAGTCTGTCAAGAGCGTTTAAAAAAAGAGGCTCCTAAGACTGAAATTTGCTGGAGCCCGATTTCTATATTGAACGATCCAGATATTAAAATAAACTTCGATGACAAAAAACTAGAAATCAGAATTAGAATTAAACCTGAAATACGTGCAACCAGATTGACCTCGCTGACTCGTAGCCGTGATTTCGACGATGACGTTACCAATGAACCT
>CALMPX010000003.1 GCA_937871355.1 uncultured Bdellovibrio sp. | reverse complement strand
GGATGAATTCCTCATCGTTCTTTCCGAAACACCTTTGTCCGGTGTAGAATTTTTCGGAGGGGATGAATTCCTCATCGTTCTTTCCGAAACACCTTTGTCCGGTGTAGAATTTTTCTGTGAACGACTACGTAAAAAAGTTGAAGATACTTTATTTACCCAGGGCATCGACTCGATCAAACTCACATTATCTATCGGTTTTGCCACGTTAGATGTGACTGAAGATCTTCCGGCTAAAGAGCTTGTTCGAAGCGCGGACATGGCCTTGTACGAAGCTAAGCGCCAAGGTCGAAACCAAGTTCAAAGTTATCGATTAGAATTCGATCGTCTGTATAAAGCACAAGAAAAAGCTCATTTAAGTCACGACAAAAAAAGAAAGACAGCGTAGTCAAAATACAGTAGATAGAATCCATGTCTGAAGAAAATAATAAAGTCATCAAGCCTGAAATAGGTCTCGACGTGAGAGCCCCACGTCCGCAGATTAATTTAACACGTGAGTTACCTAAGCCTAATGCCTATGCCCTGGCGTTAGATCATGAATACAAAGAAATCGCGTTCAACGAAGAGCGTGCGCCTTTAAACAAAGGACACTGGCGAGACCTCGTCTTTAAAGTTTCTAATGAAATCGAACTGGATGTTGAAGTGGGGACCGGAGCCGGACATCACTTCGCTCATCATGCTCGAAAATATCCAGAGCGTTGTTTGGTGGGATTAGAATTAAAATATAAGCCATTGATCCAAACTATTCGTCGCGCCAAATTAGGCGGCGGAGTCCACAATGCCATTTGTCGTTTTCATGCTTTTAATCTAGATCAGTTATTTGCTGAGGGCGAAGTCAATAATGTTTACATTCATTGTCCAGATCCGTGGGTCACGCCACGTAAGCCACGTAACCGCGTGGTGAATCGCCATATCCTTGGTGATATTTACAATATGCAACGACCCGGATCATTCCTCGAGTTTAAAACAGATTCACGCGAATATTTTTTATGGGCTTTAGAAGAAATTAAAGAATCAAAGTATAAAGTTGAATTTCAAACCTTAGATTTATACAGCGAAGATAATATTTATAAGCAAAATAATTTTCAAACAGGTTTCGAAAAAATTTTCGTCAATCAAGGTATTGAAATTAATTATATTAAGTTGATTAAATAAAAAAGGCGAAGATGCCTTCGCCTTTTCATGATTCTATTCCTCATTTTAACGTTTTTTCAGGATTAATGAAAATTAGTTTGTGATTTGAACCCAAACATTATTGATTCCGTGTTGACGAACCAAGCGATTGAACATCATAGCATTATCAGGGTGTGAGCGAACGCAACCATGAGAAGCTTTTTTGCCTAAATTTTTCCAGTTGCCTTTTGGAGTTCCGTGAATGGCAAATCCATTATAAAGAAAAACAGCGTAGGGCATATTACCTAATCCGTTGTAATCACCACCTGGATATTTAGAAGAAGAATATTTATCATAAATGCGTCCGTTAGGATGCACATCTAGTAAAGGAGTTTCGTGGCTGGTGTCTC
>CALMPX010000002.1 GCA_937871355.1 uncultured Bdellovibrio sp. | reverse complement strand
TGCCACTTTCTCCGCCGTCAATTGATTTTGATTGGCGATGGCCTGAATAAACAGTGCCGACACAAGTTTTACTTCTGAATCTTTAAGACCAGATGTGATTGAAGTCACTTTTTCTATGACCGAAATGAATTCAGCTTTTGGTTTATCCGTACCGCGTTCAAATAAATAGGTGTCCGGAATATCGAAATCAATTCCATCTTGAGAAATGGTCACGTTTTTCGCTACATCTGTTAACTTATCAGCCATAAAGGCCGCGACAACTTTTGACGATCCTAAATCCATAATATTCGGTGTTTTATCAGCCGGTTCAAAAAAGCTTTGAATCGCTTTTGTTGGTTCGTTGACAAAATCTAAGAACAATTTCTCGATGGTGACTTCGGCACCGTAGTTTTCATAATTATATTCAATCATCGAAGGCGTCGAAAAATAATCTGAAATCGCTTTTTTAGTCTCTTCGTTTTGTCCTAAGAGCCACATGACAAGGAAAAAAGCCATCAGCGCTGTCATAAAATCTGCTAAGGCAACTTTCCATGAACCACCATGGTGACCACCGCCATTGACATAGATTTTTTTAATTACGATGATCTGTTTTTTACTTGCCACTTTATAATCCTCGATCTAATTAAGCTGCTGCCGATTTTTTAATTTCTTTTGTAGCTTTGTCTAATTCTTCAAAAGTAGGACGCTCTTCCGGAGATATCGTTCGACGAGCATACTCGATACAAACTAAAGCCGGTGATCCGCGCTGCAAAGCTACAATCGCAGCTTTTATACACTGTAAATAACGGCCTTCAGCATCGATATCCGCTTGCATTTTTGTCGCTGTAGGACCAATAAGTCCGTAGGCACAAAAAACGCCCAACATCGTACCCACTAATGCTCCCGCAACCAATGATCCGATTTTCTCAACACCTTCAGTCAAATGAGCCATTGTTTTTACAATACCCAAAACCGCGGCCACGATCCCTAAACCAGGAAAACCGTCGGCCACCATTTGAATCGCATGTTGAGCCATATGCTCTTCGGCATGAATGGCTTTAATGTCACCATCTAATAAATCATCAACATCATACGGAGACAAATCGGCCGATAACGTCATCTTCATTGTGTCACAAATAAAATCAACAGCATGATGATTTTTAGTGACCGAAGGATACGCTTTAAAAATATCGCTTTGTTCCGGATTCTCGATATGTTTTTCGATCCCTTGTGGTCCTTCTTTTCTAAAAACTTGAAACAATTGAAACAACATTTGTAATAGCTCAAGATAGTCCTTCTTTTGAGCCCCTTTAGACGTCATGGCTTTAATACTTAACTTTATACCTGATTTAATAATTTTAAGCGGATTTGCAATAATATAAGCACCAAGAGCCGCTCCTCCAATAATCATCATTTCGATCGGAGCTGATTTTAAAATAACTGACATGTGACCGCCAGCGATCACAAATCCTCCGAATACCATTGCGAATACGACTATAATTCCTAAAAAACCCATCTGAACCTCTTTTTAGTTATCTTGTGATCGGCTGTTTCTCGGCTAAAATTAAGACGAATTGCGTGAATCTAGTTTATAGTCTGGGAATGGACTCTGGCGCTAAGCAATGATATACTCGTGTCTATGAAATTCTCATCACTTTTTCTTACGCTCGTTTCTTTATTAATCTTAATTATTAGTCCTATGTCTTCAGCCCAGGTCGAAGATGTTATCTTTAATCTAGAATCTGACACTCTTATGCTGGCTCCAGGTCGAGTCGAGACTTTAAAAATCAAAACAATTTTACCTCAAGGATTTCACGCCTATTCAGATAAATTTAAAATCACAAAAATTTCTGATCCTGGATTTAAAATGGGACAAGTCAAAGTCATGAACGAAATCGCTTTCTTTGATAAGTTTACCAAAAAAAACCGTCTGGGTTTAGCCCAGTCAGGAATAATTACGGCACAAATTGAAACACCGATTGATTTAAATAACACACTTAAAAATTTTCATTTTGATTTAAGCTATCAAATCTGTAGTGAAAAAGTTTGCTATCTTCCAAAAAAACAAACCATTCACGTCAAAATCGAAATGATACCTGCCTCGGGATCAACCATCTCGTCCATTGATCCCGAGGTTCATAAATTAGCTGACTCAAGCCTGATTGCTCGTCTTCAATCCGCTTTAGCCGATAATGTTTTTTACGCTTTTTTAATCGCGTTCATAGCTGGAATTCTAACGAGCTTTACGCCCTGTATCTTTCCGATGATTCCCATTACCATTTCTATCTTAGGCCATGATGCCGAGAAAAATTCGCGCGCAGAAAATTTACTCCGATCTGTTTTGTATGTTCTTGGCATTGCCTTCACCTATTCTTTTCTCGGCGTTCTGGCCGCATTGACGGGAAATTTATTTGGCAATGCTTTATCCAATAAATATGTTTTGATCGGTATGGTTTTTTTATTCTTCGCCATGGCCTT
>CALMPX010000001.1 GCA_937871355.1 uncultured Bdellovibrio sp. | reverse complement strand
GTTACTCTAGTTTTAGTCTTACAAAAAATGAAGACTGTCTCAAGTAAATAAACTAAACAAACAACAATTTACCTATTTTTTCTTAGCCGTTTTAACCTTAGTTTTAGCAGGTGATTTTTTGCGAGCTTTTAATTCTACGCCACCTAATTTTAAAACGTGTCGAACTGTTTCAGAAGGTTGAGCTCCGTTAGCAATCCAAGTTTTAGCTTTTTCTACGTTTAAAGTGACTTTAGTATCTTTACCACGTGGAGATGGCACGTAAGTACCAAGAACTTCAATAAATTTGCCAGTAACGTATTTACGAGAATCAGCAACTGTGATTCTGTATTTTGGATCATGCTTTGAACCTACTCGGGCTAAACGGATAACTACCATGGGAACCTTTCCTATACTTTTGTGTATCTTCAGTGTATCTAGTTACATCAATGTTTTAACAATTTAAATAACGTATATTGGATCTTAATATAATCCAAAGATACTTTTTTTATATCTTTATAGACTTGAGATCAATCAAAATCCGCAAAGCCTCTTATTTTATGGGCTTAAAACGGAAACTTCATTCCTCTGCCACCCATTCCTGGGCGACCCTTTTTCCCACCTAATCCCATTTTCATCATACCAGACATCATTTTCTTGGCCTCTTCGAACTGCTTAACAAGCTTGTTGACGTCCTGAACTTGTGTCCCACTTCCCTGCGCAATTCTTTGACGCCGTGAGCCATTAAGCACGCGATGATCGTTTCGCTCTTGGATGGTCATTGAACGGATGATGGCTTCGATCTTTTTCACTTCGTTATCCGGTGGAGACATATTCTTCATCTGCTTCGAGATTTCCCCCATGCCGGGTAAAAACTTCAGCATCGATTCAATGCCGCCCAGCTTTTTGAGCTGCTGAATCTGAGCCAAGAAATCTTCTAAAGTGAATTCATTCGACATCATTCTTTTGGCTGAACGTTCCGCCTCCTTAACATCCATCACATCTTGAGCGCGTTCGACTAATGACAAAACATCGCCCATATCTAAAATTCGACCAGCTAACCGATCAGGATGAAAAACTTCCAGAGCCGAAACTTTTTCACCGACCCCAAGGAATTTAATAGGAACACCGGTCACTTCGCGAATAGATAAGGCCGCTCCTCCGCGAGCATCCCCGTCAACTTTGGTTAGAACTAATCCCGTAAGATTCATCTTCGCATGGAAAGTTTCGGCTACGGTGACTGATTGCTGACCGAGCATAGCATCTGCAACCAACAATACTTCTGTGGGCGTAATTATTTTTTTAAGATCTTCTAACTCTGTCATGAGCTCTTCGTCGATTTGTAATCGTCCGGCTGTGTCGACTAAAAGCACATCAATCATTTCCTGTTCAGCCCATTTCAATGCGGCCTTCAAAATGTCTTGAGGTTTTTCGCCGACCTTTGACGGGTAACAAGAAAAACTATTTTGCTTAGCTAATGTTTGTAATTGATCAATCGCCGCCGGACGATAAACGTCGACAGGAACAAAACCTACTTTTTTACCCAATTTTTGGCGAATGTATAAACCTAGCTTTGCCGTCGTGGTAGTCTTACCAACTCCTTGGAGCCCAACCATCATAATGACAGAGGGTTTTTCTCGAACGTTGATATCGACAGCTCCTCCGCCTAAGGTTTGAACTAATTCATCATGAACGATTTTAATAAATTGCTGACCTGGATTAACATTCTGAAGAACTTCTGCGCCTAAGGCTTTAACTTTCACTTTATCGATGAATGATTTCACCACTTTAAAGTGCACATCAGCTTCTAAAAGACTTAAGCGAATCTCTTTAATCGCATCCTCGATGTTCGATTCAGAAATTTTATTTTGCCCTTTAAGTTTTTTAATTGAGCCTAAAATTTTATCCGATAATCCTTCAAAAATCATACGAACCTACCATCTACTATATGAACCGTTTTTTAAAGCAAAACGAGCCATCAAAAACGTCACCAATGTAGCCAAAGCTGTCATCGCTAAAGCTAGTTTAATTTCTACATCTGCGTAACCTAAAATTGAAAACCGGAATCCATTGATTAAATAGAACAAGGGATTGGCATGCGAAAGTTTTTGAAAGAAAGGACTTAAGTTGTCTATTGAAATAAACACTCCTCCCAAGTAAATCAAAGGAAGTAAGATAAATGACGAAAAGGCACTGAGTTGATCAAACGTTTTAGCGATGAA